>CAWUWQ010000076.1:0-14580 GCA_963926065.1 uncultured Algoriphagus sp. | reverse complement strand
ATCTGCGGAGGGGATCGTTTCTGATTCAGTGATAGTTCAAAACCTGGTTCCCTTCCAGCTCAGGTCCATTTGGATAAGCCTCAAAAACTTGAAATTAAACACGCTGGATAAACAGGTTTTCAAATTTGGTGAATTGAACTTTGACTCGGAATCTAAAACTATTCTAATTAAGGATATAAGTCTAAAATATAACGATTGGGAAAAATTCACAAGCGAAATGGCGTACCAGAAGGACGTGATTGAGTTTAGTTTGAAGGAACTGTCTCTCAGCTATATCGATGCTAAAAACAATATCTACGGTGACTGGCAAATTGTAGCAGGACTTGCTAAGTTAGATAGTTTAGTTTTAGAGGATTACCGTGATAAAAATAAGCCAAGGCCAGAGGAACCAGAAAAGCCGTTGTTTGAAGGAATGGTGGAGCAAATACCATTTCCTATCGAACTGGATACCATACGGATTTCTAACGCCGAGATTGTTTACCGAGAATTACTTCCGGGAAATTCTAAGCCTGGATCTCTGAAGTTTGATCAAGTATCAGTAGAGGTTTTGAATTTCACCTCATCCGATTCTTTACAAGTAGGTGAAATGACCTTGCATGCAAACGCTTTATTTAATGGATTAGCAAAGATTAACCTAGACTTTCAAGTGCCGTATGGCAAAGAATTCTTTACCCTTCAGGCTGGTGTACAAGGTTTCGAACTTACCGGTTTAAATAACATCCTGGAGCGAATGGCAAACGTAAAAGTGGAGTCCGGTAAGGTTAAAGAAATGCTACTGGAGATGGAAGTCAGTAGATATCGATCTTCAAATAGGCTGACTTTTCAGTATGAAGATTTAAAACTGGAATTACTTGGAGAGGATCATTCGAAAAAGAAACTGAAGAGCGCTGTTGCCAATTTGTTTAGCTCAAAAAGTAATCTCTCCACAGACTCCAATTATAAGAAAGTAACCTATGTCACTGATAGGAATATTTATCGAGGCCCGTTCAATCTGATTTGGGAGAGCACCAAAGAAGGTTTATTAAAAATCGTTCCCGGAGATCTAGCTCAACTTATAGTTAAGAAGAAAAGGTGATTATTTTTCCTTCCTAAACTTCCCCATTTCCTCTGCTACTTTTTGATCTAGATCCAAATTACTTTTGGATAGTTCGGTGATGATATTCTCGAAATTGGTTTGATCTCGATTCTGCGAAAGTTTTGCGCTTGCCTGCACTTCTGTAATCTGAATCTCGAAACCCACCAATGCACGAATCTGACTTTCAAGATAGGCTCCACTCATTCCTTCCACGCTCACTCTGTTAGGGCGGTCTTCTTCATAAGTATTGACTAGTTTTTTTAGATGATTTAATAGCTCCTCGCCTTCTATGAACCTAATTTTCCCATAGACATGTACTGCGAGGTAGTTCCAAGTGGGGACATTCTCGTGATTGTACCAAGAGGAAGAAATATAGGCATGCGGACCTTGAAACATGACCAAAACCTCCCCTTGCTCCGGGATTGTTTTCCATTGTGCATTTGCTTTGGCGATGTGACCAGAAATAATGGCTTTGCCGGATTCATTTTGATCTAAGACAAAAGGGAGATGAGTGGCAAGAGATCTTCCATTCTCCTGAGTGATTAGCGTAGCAAAGGCATTTTTTTGGATGAATGAAATGATTTCAGGCTCGTCTTCCCAGCGATTGATTGAATTGACATACATGAGACTATTTTTTCTGGTTAAATTTGGGCTAAGCTATAAATAATTAGTGCTGCGAAACAGATTTGCAGTAAATTCAATCTCAGATTTTTAGTAGTTAGTTTTATGGAAAATGAATCAACGGACCGCCTGGAATTGGCCGCGAAATTTGTCAATAATACCGGAGCGCCGATTTTTTTAACAGGGAAAGCAGGAACTGGGAAGACCACTTTTTTGAGAGACTTGGTTCGAAAGACGCATAAGCGACATGTGATTTTGGCTCCAACTGGCATTGCTGCATTGCACGCAAAAGGGGTTACTATTCATTCGCAGTTTCTTTTTCCGATGGGAAGTTTTCTGCCTGTTCGCGAACCTGAAGGTAATTTTACCAGCCAATATGGTTTTTTCACCCAAAATACCTTAGCGAGAAAACATCCGCTCAATCAACTCCGAAAGAATGTCTTGAAGGCTGTGGACCTACTTGTCATAGATGAGGTCAGTATGTTACGTGCTGATATTTTAGATGCGATTGATTACCGCATGCGTAGTGTAAAGGGTAATTACCGCGATCCTTTTGGAGGAGTTCAAGTGCTTATGATAGGTGACTTATATCAATTGCCGCCTATTGTTCGAGATAACGAGTGGGAAATCTTGCGACAGTTCTATCCGAGCATGCATTTTTTTGAAGCACATGCGCTGCGAAATTCCGGAATGGTTTACCTAGAGTTGGACAAGATTTTCCGACAGCAGGACGAGGAATTTATTCGAATTTTGAATCATCTTCGGGATAATGAAGTAAGCGCGGAAGATGTTCAAACACTTAATTCGTATTATAAGACGGAAGCAGAAGTCAAAGAACTTCCGCCATGCATCATGATTACCACGCATAATTACAAGGCCGATCAGCTCAATCAAAAAGAGTTGGGTGCGCTCAATATTACCTCCTTTTTTTATGATGCAGAGGTGGAAGATGACTTTCCGGAGTCGCTTTCCCCACTTCCAAAAACTATTGAACTCCGGGAAGGTGCCCAAATCATGTTTGTCAAAAATGATAGTTCGGGTAGTTCCGAGTACTTCAATGGGAAACTAGCTAAAGTCATCAGGCTTTCTAAGACGGAGGTAATTGTGCGTATGCAGGACTCAGAAACAGAGTTTCAGCTGCGCAAAGAGCGATGGGAAAACAAGAAGTATATCATTAATAATGAGACCAAGGAGCTGGACGAAGAAGTTGTGGGTACTTTCTCCCAATTCCCCATCAAATTGGCTTGGGCGGTAACCGTGCATAAAAGCCAGGGTTTGACTTTCGATCGTGCGATTATTGATGTGGGTCAGGCTTTTGCTCCAGGCCAAGTTTATGTGGCCTTGAGTAGATTAAGGTCATTGGAAGGTTTGGTGCTTCGGAGCCGGATTTCTTCTGACTTGATTCAATCTGACCGTCAAGTTGTAGATTTTTCAATTGGAGCTAAAAAACAAAGTCGACTGGAAGAATTGCTGGATCAGCATCAAGGTCAATACGTTTCACATATTTTGGATAGTACCTTTGATTTCAGTCCGATTCAAAAGGAATTGGAGGTTTTTCAAAAGGATCAGGCTAGCAGTATGGAGTTTGAAGACGATGAAATGCGCGGAGCAATCCCCACGATTAGAAGTAGATTCCAGTCTGAAAAGGAGAATAGTGACAAATTTCGCAGGCAGCTTTTGGTCTTGGTACATCAAAACGATCAGGCCAAACTTCAGGATCGGCTTTCCAAAGGAAGTCAGTATTACAGGGAGATTATTGCCAATCAGATTCAGCAAGTGATCGGACTGAGAAGCCAAGTGGAGCATTTTTCCAAAACTAAAAAGCACCAAGAGGGATTGGAATTGCTGGAGGGGATGCTAATTCGAAAATATTTAGAGATCAGTAAAGTAGCTCGAATGGTTAAAGCGATTTTGAACGGAGAAATGCCCGGTAAAATGGAAGAACTTGATCAGGAGGTTTTAGCGCTCCGGATGCAGTTTTTAGCGAAAGCAAAAGAGAAAGCAGCAGAAAAAATTCAAACTATCAAATCAAAAACAGGTCGTAAGAAAACTGGTGCTGCCAAACCGAAGCGAACAAAAGGGGATTCACAAGAACTCACTTTTGCACTATTTGAGATGGGGAAAACTATTCCTCAGATTGCAGAAGAGCGGGAGCTCGCGGCGTCTACAGTCAAGAGTCACTTAGCTGATGGGATTGCTCTTGGACGAATAGAGCTTTCTGATTGCTTGCCAGAAGAAGTTATTTCAGAGATTAAATCCCAGTTTGACCGCTTCAAAAGCGTCTCAGCACTTCGGGAGCATTTTCAGGGAAAATTTGACTACGGTACATTGAAAATGGTCTTCGCGGGGAATAAGATTGCTTAAGTAATCAGTCTCCAGTACTCAGTAAAGCAGTAATGAGTTTTAGTAACTAGTAGGCAGAGAGCTGTAGGCAGTCTTCAGTTGGAATAAGCTAAGATTAGAAGTGAAAATCTGAACGCTTTGAAATCAAGAATAGACCTAAGTCCTGTCTGGGCTATCGTAAATCGTCATTTATAAATCTCACATCACTTCACCTTATACTCATCTTTCAATCGCTTCAATTCGGTTTGCATCCGTACTACTTGATTTTGCATTTCAGGAGAGGAGTAGACATTATTCATTTCTTTCGGATCTGTTTGTAAGTCATAGAATTCCCACTCATCCGAATCGTAGAAATGGATGATTTTGAATCGACCGTCAAATGCCCCTTCATGTTTTTTCACAGAATGTGCCCCTGGATATTCAAAGTAGGCATAATAGAGGCTTTTTCGCCAATCAGTAGGTTGTTCACCTTTCATAATCGGCAGCAGGCTTAAGCCTTGCATAGTACCTGGATCAGGCGTCTTTGTGATTTCCAAAAAGGTCTGAGCAAAGTCCAGATTGGATACCAATGCGTCTGAAGTACTTCCTGCTGGAATCACGCCTGGCCAAGACATCAACAGCGGAGTACGAAAGCTCTCCTCGTACATAAATCGCTTGTCAAACCAGCCATGCTCTCCAAGATAAAATCCTTGGTCGGAGGTGTAAACTACCAAGGTGTTTTCTTCCAAGCCATTTTCTTTGAGGTAATCCAGCACCTTTCCTACACTCTCATCTACAGCTCTGATCACTGCCAAATAGTCACGCATGTAGCGTTGATATTTCCATTTCACCAAGTCCTTGCCACTGAGATTTGCCTTTTCAAAATCTTCTCGGATCGGATCATAGACCAGATCCCAGGCTTTTGCTTGATCTGGATTCATTCGGCCATATGTTCGCTGATAGACACCGGACGCTGAATCTGCTTTACTCCACATTTTGAGATCGTATTTCAGTTCCATTGTTTTCTCGATGGTCATGTCCTGATCTCTCGCAGCGGAAGTTCGAGTAGCATAGTCATCAAATAGATTTTCAGGCTCAGGAAAAGTCACATCCTCATAAAGTGAGAGTTGGTTTGGTCCTTTTTCCCACTCTCTGTGAGGTGCTTTGTGTTGCATCATCAGCATAAAAGGTTTTCCGGAATCTTTCTGACTTTTCAGCCAAGTGAGTGTTTTATCTGTGATAATCTCAGTCACATAACCCGTTTCGATGATCGTATCTGTCGCTGTGATGAAATCCGGATTGTAATAATGACCCTGCCCAGGAAGGATATCCCAGTAATCAAAACCCGTTGGAGCGGACTTCAAATGCCATTTTCCTATCAATGCAGTGTTGTATCCATTGGCTTGAAGGAGCTTAGGAAAAGTGGTTTGGCTACCGTCGAAGGTGTCGTTATTCGTTAAGTGACCATTTGCATGTGAATGTAGTCCTGTCAAAACTGAGGCTCTGGAAGGGGCACAGATAGAATTGGTGACATAGGCGCGGTTGAACTGCATCCCATTTTTTGCAATTCGATCGATATTCGGAGTGGGAGCTAGGTCTTTCAATCGGCTATCGTAGGCTGAAATAGCCTGAAATGCGTGATCATCTACAAATACAAAAAGAATGTTGGTTTTCTTGGGGGCTTCAACTTCCTTTTTTCCACAGGAGAAAAAGGCAATAAGGATCAGGGAAATTCCAAAGCGATTGAGGTGTTTGATCATGTTCAAGGGATTGGGTTTGTCTAAAGATAGCCGAAAGCAAAAAAAAAGGAAGCTTTTCGGCTCCCTTTTTCAAATTGTGTTAAGTTTAATCAGGCACTATCTTTTATCGTTTCCGTAGAAGCGATCATGAAATTGGTAGCGAGGAGAATCCGTCGCTCTAAACATTTTGCTTTCAGTATTGATATCCATCACTGGAGGGTTTTCGTCATTTCCTTTCATTGTGCTCCATTCTGGAAGATTTTCACCATTTGGATTTCCAGTTTTGATGAAATTGGCAAAGAAACTCATAAAAGTCTTCGATACTTTATAATCATCTGGTGTCCAATCGAAAACGTTCACTAGTGGAAGATTTCCCATGGCATATTCGATCTCACAGGCATGTGGAGCTCCTATAGCTTCAGGCATTTTTGGTCCACCTTCCACTGTCCCACCGGCTAGTCCTGGAGTCAAATTCGCGTCTTTCAATGGAGGGCGAAGCTTGCTGTATAAATATCGATAGACAGGTTGGGATGAGTTTTCTGCATGTAGGTCAAGCCATTTCCAAGTGCTATAAGCTATAAATCGATCGGCTGCAAGGTCAGTAGCAGAACGCTCCACTTCCTTGGGAGAGGAATGCGGATGAAGTGCTAAAACCTCAGCAGAATGTTCTGGATATGTTTGTTTAACCTTTGAGATAAATGCCTCGGAAGTATAGGGCTGGCCTTGCATAAAAGCCATTCCTGGAATCTCAGCAGAATTCCATCCAGCAAGGAGTGGAACCATAGCTTGCTCTTTAGCTTCAAAAATTTCAGGAAGGGTTTTGGGTAAGAAATAACCATCTATTGTGACTGGAAAGCCGAAGGCTTTCGATTCCAAAAAGATTTCATAAACTGCTGCTGTGCTCAATTTTCGCATTTCAGCAATGGACTTAAAGCCTGCCTTATTGACAAAATCAGAACCTATCTTTTCTGCATCTTCTAATTTGTTTGGAGCCAATGTAGGATTGATACCAGCGCCTGACTCGCCTATTGCACCGGCTATTAAGCCTTTGGATAGGGGAGAAGCCATTTGATAGCTAACCGAGATCGAACCTGCAGATTCACCCGCAATGGTTACTTTACTTGGGTCTCCACCAAAAGCGGCAATATTTTCTTTTACCCATAGGAGGGATGCATATTGATCCATCAAGCCATAGTTTCCAGAGCCTTTGTGAGCTGTTTCTGCGCTAAGGTCAGGATGGGATAGAAAACCAAAAACGTTCAGTCTATAATTTACTGTCACTACCACAATGCCTTGCTGAGCCATTGCCTCGCCATTGTACCTAGGCTCTGAACCATCTCCAGCTGAGAATCCACCTCCATAGAAATAGACCAAAACAGGTAAATTTTTATCATTTCTATAAGCGGGTGTCCAGACATTGAGATATAAACAGTCCTCACTTATGCCGTCTGACTTGAAATCCATATCTCCAAAAATTGGTGCTTGAACAGCTCTCGGGCCAAACTTTTTGGTCTCTTTTACTCCTTTCCAATTATCCATTGGTTGGGGCGCTTTCCAGCGTAATTCATTTACCGGTGGCTTTGCAAAAGGGATACCCAAGTATTTTTTGATGTTGGTTTTAGTATCGTAGTATCCAGCTATAGTGCCGTTTTTGGTTTCGGTTTTCACTTCAATGTTATTCAATTGCTGCGCTTGCAAAGAAAAAGGAATAATGATTAAGGCTGTCAAGAATAAGGATAAGCAGGATTTCAGCAGGATTTTCATTTAAAAGGAAATATTGTTTCTTTGTGAAACAATAGTAACTTCTTCTCCTTAAAAATCCTAGTTTATCAATCCATTTTTTATAGCTTCGCCAATGGTTTTTCAAGCAGATGACTACATCCCAAATCTTTCCTATGATTCGGTAATTTTTGGTTTTTCGGGAGAAAAGCTAAAGATTCTGATTTTGGAGTACCATAATACTGGCACTTTTGCACTTCCTGGTGGATTTATCCGAAAAGATGAAGATTTGGATAGTGCAGTGAAACGAGGACTCTCAGAGCGAACAGGGATTGATCAAATTTACTTGGAACAGTTTCATACGTTCGGGGCACTTCATCGTTCCAATCCAGAGGTTATGCGTCGTATTTTTGAAGGACAGGGAATCGTGATGAAAGATCATTGGATTTATGATCGATTTATCTCAGTGGGCTATTATGCCTTGATCAACTATGATACGGTTAGCCCCAAACCCGATGCCTTATCCGATTCTATCGGATGGTACAATTTTGACTCGCTACCGGAATTGATGCAAGATCACAATCAGATTGTAGAGAAAGCCCTTGAACATCTTCGCAATCACCTCGATCAAAAACTTTTGAGTTTTAATTTACTTCCCGAATTTTTCACGATGAAAGACTTACAGCAAGTCTATGAATCAATTTTGGGTGAAAATCAAAACCGAGCAAATTTCCAAAGAAAGATGCTCGGTTTAGAGATTTTAGAGCGCCACGAGAAGCTTTATTCAGGCGGTTCTCACAAGGCTCCGTTTTTATATAGCTTCAGAAAAAGAAAATCTGATAGTTAAATCAGTTGAGAGGTTGTGTCAAAATAGAGATTACCGCATGAATTCCTTCTTTGTAATTCCCTAACCTCAAATTCTCATTCGGGCTGTGTTGATTATTATCCGAGTTTACGGTTGGAATAGTTACTGCGGGGATTCCCAAAGCATCCACAAACGGAGAAATAGGAATGGATCCACCGGAAATACGGATTTGAACTGGATCTTTTCCGTAAGCGCGAACCATTGCTTTACGCAGCCAAGCTCCAGCATCTGAATCCATAGAAGTTCGGAAAGCTTGGTATGAAATAGATCTAGTCATTTTCACGATTTTAGGGTATTTAGCGCGTTCCTCATCGGTAGGGTCATGATCTAGCACGGTGAATCCCTGACCTTGAATATGTTTTTCGATCAGAGCAAATAGGCGGTTGGGATCAGACTCAGGAACCAATCTGATGTCTAATTCCGCCAAAGCTATATCAGGTACTATCGTTCTCGCTTCTGGGCCTACCCAGGCTGAGCGCATTCCTTTAATATTCATAGAAGGATATTGAATACTTTCCTGATAGGTTTTACCAACCTGGTCTGTTCTACCTAGTCCGAGTTTCTTTTTTATTGCAGCCTCATCATCTGGTACAGCAGCTAAAATTGCCTTTTCAGAGTCAGTGAATTCAATTCCATCATAATAGCCAGGAATAGTTACCCGGCCTTCCTCATCCTTCATGGAAGCCAAGATTTGCGCCAAAAGAAATCCTGGATTCGGGGCATAGTTGCCATAGTGACCACTGTGCTGCGGAAGTTTCGGCCCGTAAGTGGTGAGGGTTATTTCGCTGATCCCTCGGGCTCCGAAGCTGAGAGTTGGCTCATTACTGGTGTGCCTTGGACCATCCATAATAAGCATTATATCAGCTACAAGTTTGGCTTTATAGTCAATTACTGCTTTCGGCAACAGAGGTGATCCTTGCTCTTCTTCGAAATCGAGGATGATTTTCACATTATAATTCGGCGCCAATCCACTTTCTGCCATTGCATCCCAAGCTGTTAAAAACATAGCAATGGGTCCTTTGTCATCTGAACTGGATCGAGCATAAATTCGCCAGTCTGGATTGTATTCCGTCTTCAATTTTTCCATCGGGATGATCTCCCAATCGCCTTTGGTGTTTTGTGTTTTAAGAACTGGAGTATATGGGTCGGGTTGAAACCATTTGTCGCGATCAACCGCCTGCCCATCTACATGAAAATAGAAAAGGGCTGTTTTAGTAGCTCCGGCCTGTTTTTTTTCAACCAACATAAGCGGGATTCCAGCCGTCTCTAGTCGCTCTACAGTATAACCTCGGTTTGCAAATTGATTTTCGCACCAAGCAAGATTCACCTCGATTTGTTCTGGATAGAATGCATCGTTTGGCATAGAGACGATATCGGTTAATAGGGAAAGCCCATGTTGCCAGTTTTTTTCAGTGAGCTCTTCGATTTTTGCCTGATTAGGTTGCTGAGCAAAAGAATCAAAACAGAGTGCTGCAAGGAGTAGAAAAATCAATTTCTTCATTTTGAATTTGGATGGAAATAAGGTTTAAATTTTAAGCAAGCGATAAGATAACAAGAATTAAAAGAGTCAAAAAATTTTTGAGTTATTCGGTCTTCACTCGAAGAAGTAATAAATATTTATTCTTTTTTGGCTAGGCCAAAGATTTTCCCTTCAAGGCATTCTCAAACCTTATCTACTTTTAGTAAATCAAACACTTAATGTCATAGCCATTTTCGGTAAAATTAACAGCCAGCCAATCGATTAAATCTTGACTTCAAGTTCACAGTCCATTACATCGATAGGCTCGACGATACCTCTACCCATCATTATTTTCAGACTCTGTTTAAGATGGTTCAATATACCCGAGCATTTGCTGATTGGGCGAGCCGATCTGCTAATTGTCTCAGTATTTCAGATTTGTTAGCGTTTCTATCGATTTCATTAAATTCCTCCCAAAGGATTTTCATTTTGAGCATCTTGCCTGTCGGCTGTTCGCATCGGCTTTCTTCCAGTATGGAGTCTGTAATTTTTTTCGAAAGCATTAGGTTTCTCCCACCTATTATTGCTAATAATTCTGCAGACCTGCCATCTGTAGGAAGGTCTGCAGCCTTTTTTGGGGATTTGTGGAAACTCTTTTTAGAATTTCCTTTTCACTTGAGATTCGTTCGTCAGAATCCTAAGAGCAATACATATTAAAATCATTTATTTGACTTCAGCAGGCACCTCATTCATAAACTGAATCTCTGAGATGCTCATCAAAATCTCATCTCCTTTAGATTTTGGATTTTTGAAGATAAAGTAAACGTCTTGCAAGCCTTGAGTAGGTTGGATTGGTACGTTTGCCCGGTTTGCATTTTCACGTCTCCATTGGATTGGGTCTATTCCCGCAGGAGGCCTGAAGCCCATTTCCTTTTTGCCTATGGTTTGAGATTGTCCGAGAAGCTCTCCCGTTGGAGATCCTAATCGAATCTCCACTGAACCACCAATTGCACCATTTCTCTCGCTTACATCTACCAATAAATCAATTTGCAAGATATCAGTCAAATCAACTTGCTTCATCGCAATATGAGAATTGTCACCTATCATGAAGAAGTTAACCCTTGGAGTGGTTAATAATTGAACTCCTTTTCTATCCACAGAAAGCTGAGGATTTAAAAAAGGTGTCCTCAAAGCAACAAAATCAACTCCGGAAAGTGAACCAATTGAACCTGAACCTTTATCCGAATAAGAAGCGCGTAGCAAAAAGCTACCTTCTCCATTTTCGCCTTCAGGAATTACTGGATTTATTTTCCCAGACAAAGGCAAAGAAGTTACTGTTGGATTCACTTCATCCATGTTCAGAATGTAATCTACCATTCTCTTCGCATCTGCCGCGCTCAATTGCGGGTGAGCACTCATGGCATGATCGCCCCAAACGCCTGCTCCACCATTTATGATTTTACCTACCAGATAATTCTTGTTTTCGCTGGAATTTGAATACTTCTCAGCAACAACTGCATAGCTTGGGCCAATGGATGTTTTATCGTATTGGTGGCAAGATTTACAATCACTTGCTTCGATAAGGTTTTTGCCAATATTCAGAACCGCCATCGTCTCAGCTCCACTTTGTTTAGATGCGATTTCGATCGGATCAAAACCTGCCGGAACGTAATCAAATGTCACTGCAACTTCTTCTCCTTTGATGGCTCCGTCAGCTGAACTTCCGTCTTCTTTATCACTCACATTGATAGAATAGTTAAATTCCTTTTCTCCAAAATAGAAGGTCTTATTGGATCCTCCGAAGTCGATGGAGACATCAGGAGATTCATTTCCCGCAACTATCTCGGATGAGGCTGAATTTTTCTCTCCTTTGGTATCCGTCACGGTCAAAGTCATGGTGTAAATTCCAGCCTCGGTAAAATTGAAAGTTGGATTTGGTTCAGAGAAAATCTGGTTAAATCCACTTTCAGTGGTCAAAGACCATTCGAAGGTAAGTTTCCCTTGATCATAATCATCGAAGTCTGAAGTGCCTTGAGAAGAGAATTTCGAACTGAAAGGAATTGCTCCAGATGACTTGTCGACCTCAATACTGACGTTAGGTTTTCTGTTTCCAGCATTGTATTCAATTTTTACTATTCGCGAATTTGCATTGCCGCGAAACCAAGCTGAACCATACTCCAAAATATACAGCGAACCATCAGGACCAAAATCCATGTCGATCGCTGAGCTGAAAGTTTCATTCGGCAGGAACCTCTCCATAGATTTATAATCTCCACTCTCATCCATTGTAATAGCCATAATCCAGCCTCGCATGAAATCTACAATCATCCATTTCCCTTCATAATAAGAAGGGAAAATATAAGGGGAGTCTTTTTTGAAATCATTCTTACGGAAAACTGGACCACCTGTCGCACTTCGTCCAGAACTTCCTAACAGTGGGAATTCTTCGGAAACTCCATAAGGGTAATAAATCATTGCTGGAACTACAGGAGTGGGAAGGTCCTTCAAACCTGTATTATTAACTGACTCATTTACTGGCTTATTCACGTCATAAGGCGCTCCATAAGTTTCGGTGGCCAAGTCGTGGCGATTGTATGGGCGATTGTTTGCAATAAAATAAGGCCAACCGAAAAATCCTGGTCCCTTTGCTTGATTGAACTCATCATAGCCTTTCGGTCCCCAGATCGAATCAACTGAGGCATCTGGTCCTACTTCACCCCAATAGAGATATCCTGTTTTACTATCCAAAGTTGGTCTCCAAGCATTTCTATGGCCCATGGTATAAATCTCAGGACGAGTCTTCTCAGTGCCAGCAGGAAAAAGATTTCCTTCGGGAATGCTGTAGGTTCCATCATTTTCAGGATGGATTCTGAGGATTTTCCCACGAAGATCATTTGTGTTTCCGGGAGCTCTTTGGTCATCTGAGTTTTCCATTCCCGGTCTTTCGTCAAGGTTGGAAGAACCCGTCCTAGGATTGACAGTGTTGTTTCCAACGGTCAGGTAAAGATTTCCTTCTGCATCGAAGACCATTCCACCGCCAGTATGGCAGCATTCCTCACGTTGAGTTGGAACTTCCATAATCACTTTTTTGGAAGCAGTCACAAGCATATTTCCTTTCAGTTCCCATCGGGCCAGCACGTGCTTGGCATCAGCTGAGTCCGCATAATACATATAGATCCAGTTGTTTTTCGCATAATCAGGATGTACGATCACACCCATTAAACCTTCTTCAGCTTCGCGAATTACACCTTCTTTGTTCGTGTATTTAGTATTTACAGGAATGGTAGCTACTAGGATCATTTCCCCAGATTTTTCATCAAAAATCTTTACTCCGCCTTTTCTTTCCACGAGAAGGATTCGGTTTTCCGGAAGGAAAGTCATTTCCATCGGCTCATCCATTCCTTCGGTCAAGACCACTTTTGTGAAACGATTTTCTTCAGGTTTGGCAGAAGAATTCTCTGATTTTTTACAGGAAAAAAATAATAGGGCCAGCATCAGACTGAAAACTGAGGCTAGTCGAGTAGAGTTTTTCATAGGAATTTGGGGTAAATAGGAGATGGGTTTTTTGCTTAGGAAATTTTATCTCTAAGGAACAAGGGTGAATAGGATTCAATTCTGATCAAAACTCATCCAAATTACAAGCAGAAATCTTGAATTCGGTAGAAAACCGGGATGGATTGCAAGAGCTATCTTTTTATTTTTTTCACCTTTTGAAGATTTGAGAAAAATATGCTTGTGAAACTACGTGTAAAAATACTCTCAAAATCAGGGTAAGGTTGAGTACGGACCAAAACGGAATCTTCCCTTCCTTATTCGATTAGAATCTTGCCGTTTCGGTAATCTCTTTTCCATTCAAGATAAATTTATCAAAGCCTTTCAACGTAACATTGACCATGGAGTCGCCTACTTCTGCGAGCGTATTGAAGCCATTTGGGAATAGGGTTCTACCAATTGGATAGATCCATCCGAAGTATTTGTAAGCGGAAAGAACATGCAGGGAATTTTTCGCAGTTGGTTTCATCACACCCGGGCGATAAGCAAAAACCTGCCTGAAAGGAAGCTTGTGTAAATCATTTTCAGTTTTACCTTTAATTCTAGCCCAGTGGGAACTCCCTTTTTCTGTTCCGTCAGTCCCTTGACCCGATACATAGGTGAAGGTCATTTCCGGATTTAACTTGGCCAAAGTTTGGGCAAAGGCCAAGGTCAACTCATAGGTGATTCGCTCATATTCTTCTTTGCTGACTCCCACAGATGAGATTCCAGCACAGAAAAAACAGGCGTCGTAACCTGTCAATCGTGATTCGATAGCACTCAAATCAGATAAATCCCCATGAATCAGTTCCTCCAGTTTTGGGTGTGAATGGCCATTGGCTTTTCGGCTGATAGCAAGTACTTTTTCCACTTGAGGATTTTGTAGGCACTGAAGCAGGACGCCTTCGCCAACCATTCCTGTCGTGCCTGTAATTATAACTTTTAGTGACATAGCTCTTTTTAAAAGGTGATAGTAAGGTATAGTATTTATTGAGCTTCAATAGTTCAATAGATTTATCCGTTCATTTTTTAAGTTAACCTAAATGTATTTCCATAGGTTTATTTTAAATAGAAAAGCAAGTTTAACTGAATGTAAGATCTCAATTGATAGATTCTTCCAAAATCTATTGTATGATTTTTCTAAGTTTAGTTGGGGACCTTTACTGTAATTTTTTAAGATTGGTTTTGAGGGCTTAATAAGTCGGGTTATTAGATAATTATTTTTGAAAATAGTTCTGGATTAACTTTT
>CAWUWQ010000075.1:0-4656 GCA_963926065.1 uncultured Algoriphagus sp. | reverse complement strand
AATCACTTCGATTGGTAAATTCGATGAAGCAAAATTCACAAAGCTCGGATTGCTTATCGCCAAGTCTGGTTCTTCGTATTATTTACCACTTTCCAAAAACCCTGAAAAGGTCTTCAGCTTATTGATAGACAACGATGGTAGATATGTTTTGGCTAAAGAAGATTCAGGATATGGACTTATCAATCTAGAGGGAGACTATGTACTGGATCCAATCATTGAGAAACTTGAGCATACGACTGGGAATTTCTTCTACGGCTATAACGAAAGCCAGTATTTGTTGATTGAAGGAAATGATATTAAGTCAAATATCCGATATAATTCATTTCACAAAATCACGTACGACAATGGAATTCTTTTGGAATATATCTACGGAAAACTCCGTAGGGTAATGGAAGAAGATGGGATTCTCTTTGATTCGGTGGGTATAGAATCAGTCCAACTAATGGATGAAAATATTTACAATGTGAAATTCAGGGGGGATAAAGTTGGTCTTTTGGGTAAGAAAGGCTGGCTAGTATCACCGACTACACTGGCAGATCAAATCAAGTTTGGAGGCGAGAAGCTTTTCCCTGCTGAATCAAAGGGGCAAACAGGTTTTATGAACCCTTCGGGAAATTGGGTGATTCAGCCTATTTATAGAGAAGTGAGTGAGTTCTCGGATCAAATCGCGGCTGTGAAAAATAGTGGGGGCTGGAATTTGATTAATCCCGCAGGAGAAATGATTTCTTCTTCCACTTGGGAATCTGTGAAACCTTTTAAAAATGGGGTTGGGATAGTAGGAAATTTAGGAAAATATTACTTGATGAATAAGTCAGGGCAAATTTTAACAAGCGAAGGTTTTGAAAATATTTCCAGAACGAGGGACGATAATTTTTTGGTAGAAAAAGGAGGTAAAATAGGTCTTTTCTCCTCTCAAGGAAAAGAGGTTCTACCTCTGGAGTACCAAACCTTGGTACGGGAAACACAAAACCTGAACATCGTGCAGCGTGAAGGAAAAACTGGTATAGTAAATGATCTAGGAGAAGTTCTTTTACCAATAGCCTATGAAGCTGTTTTAATTGATCTGGCAAATGATCAAATCTTAACAAAAAATCTATATGAACCGGTAATTTTGATGATTGTAGATACTGAGAAGAAAAAGAAAAAAGGGGCCTAGGCCCCTTTTTGTTTATTTCTTATCCGATTTTCCTTTTCCGGAATCTTTCGAATCTGTATCCGAGTTGGCTATCGAATCTCTCATCGAAGTGTCTGATTTAATATTTTCCATTCGGTAGTAATCCATCACTCCAAGTTTGCCTGTTCGGAAAGCTTCAGCTATTGCTCTTGGAACCTCAGCTTCAGCTTCGATTACCTTCGCACGCATTTCCACATTTTTAGCTTTCATCTCTTGCTCTAACGCAACAGCCATTGCTCTTCGCTCTTCAGCTTTTGCCTCAGCCACTTTTAGATCTGCAGAAGCTTGATCGATTTGAAGTTTCGCTCCTATGTTTGTTCCTACATCGATATCAGCAATATCGATAGACAGGATTTCAAAAGCAGTACCTGCATCCAATCCTCTTTGCAAAACAAGCTTTGAGATTTTATCCGGATTTTCTAACACACTCTTATGATTCGCAGCCGAACCGATTGAAGTCACAATCCCTTCACCTACTCTAGCAAGAATTGTCTCCTCACCAGCTCCACCAACTAGTTGTGCAATGTTTGCACGAACTGTAACTCTAGCTTTGGCTATTAGCTGGATTCCATCAGCAGCTACTGCGGCTACATTAGGTGTATTAATTACTTTAGGATTCACAGAGATCTGAACTGCTTCAAACACATCTCTTCCCGCCAAATCAATTGCGGTGGCCTGTTTAAAACTTAGCGTAATATTAGCTTTGTCCGCTGAGATCAAAGCTCGTATCACATTAGGGACATTTCCGCCTGCTAAATAGTGAGTTTCCAAGTCATTGGTAGTCAAATCAAGTCCTGCTTTTGTAGCAGTAATCAAGGAATTTACAATGATACTTGGCGGCACTTTTCGAATCCGCATTCCAACTAATTCGAGCAGGCCTACCTTAACATTGGAAAACTGAGCCGTGATCCAGAGATTAACTGGAACGAAGTAGAGAAAAATAAATAAAAGAACTATTCCTGCAAATGCAGCAAATAGAATGAAAGTTGAATCTGATAAATCCATGGTTATTTTACTATTATTTTGTTGTTTTCGATTTTAATTATAGTGATGTCGGAATCTACACCAATAAATCCGCCTTCCGATTTAATTTCTACGATTTGCTCTCCAAATACCCCCTTGCCAAATGGTTTTAAATCTGATAAGGCTTTACCCGGCATTCCAACTTGAAAGCCATCAGTCCTTCCATCAAAGGTTCCTCCTTGAATTGAACTCTTGAGAGAAAACTTATTCCAGACTCCAGAATTAAAGCCATAAATTATAACACCAATGTTTAACACCGCTGCAATTCCAGTAATCAACCAAGCAGTCTGGACATCATAACTTAAAAAGGTATATATAATCCCCGCTATGCTCACTAAAAGCCCGAATGCTCCAACTATCGTAGTTCCAGGAATGAATAAAATCTCAGCTAATAATAAAATTAACCCGATAATTAGCAGACTACAAAGGACGAGGATGGTCATATAAAGGGAAATACTGTTTTTACTAAATTACAAGATTTAATTTATGGCTTATGCATTCCCAATAAAAAAGCCTGAAAAAATCAGGCTTTCAAATTAATAAGACTTGGCGAATAAGACTCGGCCACTAGAAGGATTACCTGTGAAAACACAAGTTCCTTTCTCTGCTTTTTGGTCGAGTGGAATACATCGAATAGTAGCTTTAGTCAAATCTTTGATTTTTTCCTCGGTCTCAGGAGTTCCATCCCAATGCGCTGAAAGAAAACCTGCTTTCTCTTTAAGAACTTGCTTAAATTCATCCCAAGAATTCACTTCAGTGGTCATTTCTTGCTTAAAAGAGTTTGCTTTTTCAAAGATGTTTGTTTGAATCTCCTCCAATAGGGCTGCTATCTTAGTTTCTAAAGGCATGGAAGCAAGCTCAAACTGTTCTTTAGTCAAAGTATCTCTTCGAGCAAGTTCGATGGTGCCATTTTCCAAATCTCGTGGGCCAATTGCTATTCTTACCGGCACCCCTTTTAATTCATATTCAGCAAATTTCCATCCTGGTTTTTGAGTGTCTCGATCATCAAATTTCACCGATATTCCAGCTCCTCGAAGTGATTTCATCAACTCCTTAGATTTTTTCGAAACTGCCTCAAATTCCTCATCAGATCGATAAATTGGAATAATAACCACCTGGAATGGAGCTAACTTAGGCGGCAGAACAAGTCCATAATCATCGGAATGTGCCATGATTAATGCGCCCATTAAACGTGTACTCACTCCCCAAGATGTACCCCAAACATATTCTAGGCCTCCTTCTTTGGTAGCAAATTTCACATCGAAGGCTTTGGCGAAATTCTGTCCTAAAAAGTGGGAAGTTCCAGCCTGAAGTGCTTTCCCATCTTGCATCATCGCCTCGATACATAAAGTATCATCTGCTCCGGCAAATCGCTCACTCGCTGTCTTTCTCCCTCTCACTACTGGCAAAGCCATAAACTCTTCTGCGAATTGGGCATAAACTTCCATCATCTGTAAAGTCTCAGCTTCTGCCTCTGATTTTGTCGCATGTGCTGTATGGCCTTCTTGCCATAAAAACTCAGATGTTCGAAGAAAGAGTCTGGTCCTCATCTCCCACCGAACAACGTTTGCCCATTGATTAATCAGCAATGGAAGGTCTCTATAAGATTGTACCCAATTTTTGTACGTACTCCAAATGACGGTTTCTGAAGTCGGCCTTACGATTAATTCTTCCTCAAGCTTAGCGTCTGGATCAACTATGATTCCGCTTCCATCTTCTGCATTTTTTAAACGGTAGTGAGTGACTACCGCACATTCTTTTGCAAAACCTTGGATATGATTAGCTTCTTTACTCAGATAAGACTTTGGGATAAAGAGCGGGAAATAAGCATTAACGTGACCAGTCTCCTTAAACATTCGATCTAACTCGGCTTGCATTTTTTCCCAGATCGAATAACCATAAGGCTTGATCACCATACAACCTCTGACTGCAGAGTTTTCAGCCAAATCAGCTCTTTTTACTAATTCATTGTACCAGAGTGAATAATCTTCACTCCGCTTTGGTAGTCCTTTACTCATTATTGTTGATTCAGATACAGAATGTTCATAAATTTGTTAACTTATGGGGGCAAATATAACCCAAAAACGATAACCCTACAGTGATTTCATCGTATAACAGAGTAACTAATTCAACTTCAATTATGAAGAATTTCTCAATTAAAATATCAACAATAATCCTTGGTGGGTTGACTCTAGTGTCTTGTAGCACAAATAAACTAGCAGTTACCGATTCACAGGATAACTTGTATTTCATGGCTTCAGATGCAAAAATAGCAACTCAATATGCCGTGCAAAATAATAATCCAGGAGAATTTGAGGCTCTTTCAACCCTAAATTCGAATGCTTTTGAGCAAGAGAATTTTAGTTCCAGAAATGTAAATCCTGATTATATAGCTAGATATCAAACCGAATCTACCGAAGGTGTTGATGAAGTAGTCTATTTTGATGAGGCAATTGATG
>CAWUWQ010000074.1:0-8496 GCA_963926065.1 uncultured Algoriphagus sp. | reverse complement strand
TATAAAGGTCACCATCAAAGTACTTGCGATACCAATAGTGTACGATTCAAAGATAAATGCCAAGGCAATGAAGCCTAAAATTACAATGTGGCCTGCAGTGATCGCGACGAAGAGTCGAACCATCAAGGCAAAAGGCTTAGTGAATAAACCGATGATTTCGACCGGCACAATAATCAGAAGCATTAAAGGGGGTACACCAGGAGTCATAAACACGTGCTTCCAGTAGGCCTTATTACCGTTTACATTGGTAATAATGAATGTCAATACAGCAAGGACCAAGGTAACCGCAATATTGCCAGTCATGTTTGCAGCACCTGGGATTAGCCCTAGCAAGTTACCAAACCACACAAAAAGAAAAAGAGTTATCAGGTAAGGGACGAAACGCTTGTATTGCGGACCAATTGAATTTTTGGCAATGTCGTCTCTTACGAAAATGACAATTGGTTCAATAATCGCAGCAGCACCCTTTGGAGCTACAGCACCATTTTTCTTATAGAATGAGGCTGCAGAAAGTGCTAGCCATCCTACTACGATCAACACTATAAATAGCATAATCACGTTCTTAGTGATAGAAAATTCTACAAAGCTTGCCTCATCTACTCTACCCAAATGATCGTGTTCGTCGATAAAGTACCCTTCATAGGCATACTCTTCTCCAAAAAGATGGGTTTCGTGATTTTGAAAATTTGTCGAACTAAAGAACTCCAAACCTCTGTCTCCTGAGTACACAATTACAGGAAGGGATAGAGTCACGTGCGTGTGACCAAAAGTCGCAAAATGCCATTCGTGAGAGTCCTTTACGTGATGCATGATGAAGCTCGTCTTGTCTTCTTCTCCACCTGCAGCATAGGTATTGCTGGTAAAACCTAGCAAGAATGCTGAAATTAAAAGACTTATTACCAGTGTTTTACACGTCATCAACTCTATTTTTTGAGGGCTACTTCGAAATCGGGCGCAAGTTAGACAGAAAGGTGTAAATATCAAAAACTAAGTAGCACAAAAAAATGATGAAAAAATCTGCTATAAACAGAATAATATTTTCCATACTAGGCCAAACGGCAATTCCAATAAACACTAAAGTCCCAATAAATCTTAAAATCATTGCTAAAACCATGATTTGAAAGAAATTTTCACTGAAGGATTTTAAGAGAAATCCATTGAGTAAACTGATCAAAAATGAAAAAATCATAAGGAAAAAGTAAATATTCCAGATTTTTGCATGAATCAAAAAAGGAAAAACCAAACTCAATACACCTATTAAAACTGCAATAGCTAAGGAAAACAATAGAAACCGGATATGAATGTTTTTAGGAAGTGCCATAGATGCTAAGGATAAGGTACAAAAATAGCCATATTTTAGAAACTCACTTATTATCCTGCTTCGCCGACATCCAAAGTTGGTAAAACGCAATCCCCACAGACAAAAAAGAAAATAGCAAAAGCCAAATCGGAAATTTCATTTCGCTCTTTTGTTGAATCCACCACCCAAACCATGTACCGGCGCCAATCACTCCAAAAAGCTGAAATGATAAACCAATGTATTTAACATAGGCAGGTGTACCAGTCGGCTTTCTATCAGGATAACCAGTCTTCATTATCGGAGGTTAAATTTTGTAAAAATCAAAACGCTAATATAGGCCGCAAACCTCCTTAGAAATAATAGCTCCATAATTTCGTTCGGTAAGAAGGTTAAAAATCCTATTTTGGTACTTTAATTAGAAAGGAGTCCACATGTCAAAATTATCTAGGTTAGTACTTATTGTGTTACTTTTTGCAATGGCTTGCTCCTCAGAGCGCAATACGTTTACTAATCGAACTTTTCACAATCTTACTGCACATTATAATGCCTACTATCTAGCGGATGTCAAGCTGAAGGAAGTGGAAGCGGAGATTTATAAAAACTACAAGGAGGATTATACCCAAGTCCTCCCTGTATTCATACCTATAGATTCTGCAACCATACAAGGCAATGCGGAAAAACTTCAATCTGCTGTGGAACTGGCCTCAAAAGCAATTGAATGGCACAAAATAAGCAAGTGGGTAGATGATAGTTACTATATACTTGGCAAGATTGACTATTACAAATCTCACTTTGACGATTCCCAAAACACTTTCAAATACATCAATGTAAATTCTAAGGAGAATGACCTCCGTCATAAAACGATCATTACACTGCTTAGATTATATGTGGATATAGGAGAAATAGAAAAGGCAAATTTTACAATTGATTACCTCTCCAAAGAATCGAAAATCTCAGAAGAAAATAGATACGAGCTTTACCGAACACTCGCTTATTATTATGAATCGAGGTCCGATAAAAACGGAGTGATTGGAGCTTTGGATAAAGCACTGGAATATGTAGCCGACAAGAAAGAAGAATCTCGAATCAATTTTATTTTGGGCCAGCGCTACCAGCGAGAAGGCCTGGACGCCTTGGCTTATGACTATTATAAGAAAGCCCTAGATGGCAACCCTCCCTACGAACGGAGTTTTTTCTCTCAGTTATATGCTCAGCAAGTTGCCGAGCTCGATGCAAGTAAGGATCTAAAGCGTGTACGGAACTATTATGATGATCTCTACGAAGACCCAAAAAATCGAGACCTTAAGGATGTAGTGATTTACGAGCGGGCGCTCTTCGAGGAAAAACAAGGTGATACTGACCTCACGCTTAATCTGCTCCACCAAGCAGCCAAAGAGCCTGGCAGTAATCCAAGACTAAAAGGGTATATCTATCAGAAGCTAGCAGAGATTAACCTGAATCAATTTAAGGACTATCGCGCCACCAAATATTACCTGGATTCTGCACTTACCTTCATCAACGAGACCGATCCCGTATCGATCCAAATTCAAGAGCAAAAAACTTCTTTAGACAATTACGTTTTTCATTTCGAACGGATTCAGTCCAATGATAGCTTGATTTTACTGGCTGAAATGACTCCAGAGGAACAAGCCTTGGTAGCTACCAGTTTTATTAAATTAGAGGAAGAACGATTACTAGCGGCTGCAGAAGCCGCTGAAAAACCTAAAAATGCAAGTATTTTTGACAATCTTCTAGCTTTTAGTGACCGTGGTGGTGGATCAAAATTCTATTTTGACAATGGGGTAGCCATGCAGCAAGGAGCCATCGACTTCCGAAGAACTTGGGGAAATCGCCCTCTGCAGGATAATTGGAGGAGAAGCGCAGCAAGTTTTCAAAGCGCTACTCCGACCATTTCAGAAAATTCTGAAAATGATTCAACAGCGGGATCACCTGAAAATAATCCATTAGATCAAATTCCTGATCTGGGAACTCTATTAGCTCAGATACCGAGCTCACCAGATCAAATCGCTAATCTTAATAATGAATTGGAAGAATCTTATTTCGAGCTAGGCAAGCTACTTTACTTCAATCTCCAGGAGGTGCCCCCAAGTATCTCTAATTTGGAGACTCTAGTAAGAAGATATCCCGGCTCCAATCGGAAACCTGAAGCATATTACCTGCTCTACCTCGGACAAAAAGACTTAGGAGGAAACTCTCAGCAATATGTATCTAGGTTAAATCGGGAATTTCCTGAATCTCAGTATACCTTCTCAGTGAATAACCCTAATGCAGCAAGTGGAAACATGGCATATTTGGCTTCGTCAAAACAATACGAAAGTGCATATGATGCCTATTATGGTGGTAATTACCAATTGGCAAAATCGACCATCAAAGCAACATTGGAGGAGTATCCACTCACAAGAAATACAGAGCGATTGCTGCTTCTCGACGTGATGTTAACTGGAAAAACTGAGAGCAGAAATAGGTATAGGGAACGATTGGATGCCTACATACAAAACACCCAAGACTCTGCTTTGGTAGAATTGGCAAAGAATATGCTTAATCCTTTGTTGTCAGCAGAAGAATTGGCCGCTCTCAATCCAAAAACGATCGACGAAAATGACTCTACCTCGCAAAATAATGAGTCCAATATTGCGGAAGAAAACGTATTCGAATTAGCGAACTCTCCTTATAAAATAAACGAGTCCCAAACACATATCTTTGTGATTACAATGGAGCCGGGGCAAGCTAATGCTGCAAAGAATTTGCTTGGAGATTTAGAAAACTTTCATGCTAAAAACTTCTCGAATGCACGATTGAGAACTGGAAACATGAATATGAATCGGGAAAATGCAATTTTCATAATCAGCCCTTTTGCAAATTCGGAAAAAGCAAAAGAGTACTTCAAGCTGTTTCAGAAGGAATTTGAATCAGAAGGACTTCTTCCTGAAATTAAAGAACAGTCTTTCTTTATTTCCATCGAGAATTTTCAAGAGTTGAATAAAAGCAAAAATTTAGAAGAATACAGGACTTTTTTCAAGTCTATTTATAAGTAAACTATGAGTAAAGCTATCAATCCAAAAACCCCCAATTGGGTATCTAAGACTATCAAATACCTCTGGATAGCCTTCATTGCAGGTTTTTTTGGCTTCATCCTTTTTGTTTGGATGATCAGCATCAATTTCTTGGGACTATTTGGTCCCTTACCTGATTTCAAGGCACTCGAAAATCCTGATTCAGAGATCGCTTCTGGCTTGTATTCTGCAGATGGGATTCTTCTTGGCACCTATTACAGAGAGAATCGAAGTCCTGTCAAATATGAAGACTTATCTCCAAATCTTGTCAATGCTTTGATTTCTACAGAAGATGTTCGATTTGAGGAGCACTCAGGTATTGATATGATCGCTATGATTCGAGTTTTTGTCAAATCTATTTTGCTTGGACAGGATTCTGGGGGAGGATCTACTCTTAGTCAACAGACTGCGAAAAATCTCTTTAAAACGCGAGGGGATGATTCTCAAGGAGTCCTAAGCTCTATTCCAGGACTTCGGATGTTGATCATTAAGACCAAAGAATGGATAGTGGCAACCCAGCTTGAGAAATCCTACACCAAAAATGAGATTTTAACCCTTTATTTAAATACTTCTGAATTCGGTTCGAATGCCTACGGGATAAAAACTGCATCAGAGACTTTTTTCAATAAGAAACCTTCAGACTTGGCCGTCCAAGAAGCTGCAGTTTTAGTGGGCTTATTTAAAGCTCCAACTTATTATAGTCCAGTATACAATCCAGACAATTCACTGAGAAGGAGAAACACTGTTTTGTATCAAATGATGAAAAATGATCATCTCACTCAAGTGGAGTTTGATTCTTTATCCAGTCTTCCAGTAGCACTTGACTATAGTGTTGCCAACCAAAATAAAGGTCTTGCCACCTACTTTCGAGAAATCGCAAAATCAGATTTGCTCCAATGGACTAAAGAAAATCTCAAATCAGATGGCACCGCCTACGATCTCTATGGGGACGGATTAAAAATCTATACAACTATTGATAGCAGAATGCAACGCTATGCAGAAGAGGCCGTGGATGATCACATGAGAACTTTACAAAAGGCCTTCTTCAACGAAATGGGAAAGCGGGATCCTTGGGTAGATGGAGATAATCGGATAATCGAGAATTTCATCGAAGATGCCGTAAGAAGAACCGAAGCCTATCGGCTTTTGAAAATTAGATTTGGAAATGACACTGATTCGATCAATCTCAAGTTAAATGAGAAGAAACGTATGAATGTCTTTTCATGGGAGCATGGAGAAATAGATACTCTAATGAGTACTATGGATTCCCTTCGATATTATAAAAAATTCTTACAGACAGGCTTTATGAGTATGGACCCCCATACCGGAAAAATCAAAGCATGGGTAGGTGGTCTTGATCATAAGTATTTCAAATTTGACCACGTAAAACGAGGTAAAAGACAGCCTGGTTCGACATTTAAGCCATTTGTCTATGCCGCCGCCATTGAAAATGGATATAGTCCTTGCTACAGCGTTATTGATCAGCCAGTCGAAGTTTATATACCTGAACAGCCTGCATGGAGTCCTGCTAATGCAGATGGCAAATTCACTTACGAACAAATGACGATTCGGAAAGCGATGGCTCAATCAGTAAACTCGATCACTGCATACATGATGAAAAAGCTTAGCCCAAAGATCATAGTAGAAACTGCTAGACGGTTAGGAATCACTAGTGATCTGGAGGAAGTGCCTTCCCTAGCTCTAGGTGTAAACGATGTGTCGATCTTTGAAATGGTGGGTGCTTTTGGAACATTTGTGAATAAAGGTGAGCATACAACTCCTTTTTACATTGATCGGATTGAAGATAAAAATGGAAATGTAATCCAGCAATTCACCGCTAAAAAACGTCCCGCTATGAGCGAAGAACATGCTTATCTGATGACCTACATGTTAAGAGGAGGATTTGAGGAGGGGGGAGGAACAAGTCAAGGCGTTCCATATTCATTACGAGAAGGAAATGAACTTGGCGGTAAAACTGGCACTACACAGAATGCCTCAGATGGCTGGTATATGGGAATCAGCAAAGATTTGGTAAGTGGAACTTGGGTAGGTGGTGATGACCGTGCCATCCACTTTAGAAGCTGGATTGCAGGACAGGGAGGACGTACCGCTCGCCCTATTTGGGTAAAGTTTATGGAAAAAGTCTATGCTGATGCTAGCCTTGGCTACACCAAAGGTCCTTTTCCAAGACCAGAGCGCCCACTTAGCATTGAAATCAATTGCGATGTCTACGAAAAAGAAAGTCAGCGATTTGCGGATTTTGATTATGACGCAAAGAAAAATGATTTTTAAAAATTTAAATTCTATTTCAAAAAACAGCCTTAGTCCAAGGGCTGTTTTTTAATTTTAAGCCATGCAGTCCTCTTCCTATCTTCCTAGCGAACACTTAAGCCTTCCAGACCAACCCGGAGTGTATAGGTATTTCAACGAGGAAAATGAACTCATTTACGTAGGTAAAGCCAAAAGCTTGAAGAAGCGTGTAAGTAGTTATTTCAATAAAAACACAGGCGTAAATCTCAAAACCAAACGAATGGTCAAAGAGATTCGGAACATTGAGATCACCCTAGTCAATAGTGAGTTTGATGCGCTCCTTCTTGAAAATAATCTTATCAAATTATCACAACCAAAGTATAACATCTTACTAAGGGACGATAAAACCTATCCCTATCTTTTGGTCACCAAAGAGAATTTTCCAAGGATATTTCAGACGAGAAAAATGATCCCAAAACGTGGGACATATTATGGCCCATTCGCAAGTGTCAAAGCGATGAATAACGTCTTGGATCTAATCCGTGAACTTTTCACCATCCGAACTTGCAAACTAGACCTCTCCCCCTATAAAGTTGCCGAAGGGAAATATAAAGTCTGTTTGGAATACCATATTGGGAATTGTAAGGGGCCTTGTATCGGTTTACAAAAAGAGGCTGACTATTTAACTGATTTGGAACAAGCCAAACATATTTTAAAAGGAAATCTAGGTCAAGCAAAAAGCTACTTCAAAAATGAGATGCAAATTCTAGCCGAAAATCTTGAATTTGAAAAAGCTCAGAAAATGAAAGAAAAGCTAGATTCACTAGAAAAATATCAGGCGAAATCACTTATTACTAATCCCTCGATTAAAAATCTGGATGTTTGTACGATCGTAACTGACGAGCAAACTGCTTATGTGAATTACATGAGGATTAAAAATGGATCTTTGATTACCTCAAAAAATGTCGAACTAAAGAAAAAACTGGATGAAAGCTCAGAGGAGTTACTAATTACAGCTTTGATTCGATTGCAAGATCAATTCAATAGCGATGCTGACGAGATTCTATTGAACATAGAGCTTCTTGAGCCAATTGAAGGGCTGAATGTATTCACACCTAAAATTGGAGATAAGAAAAAACTAATCGAGCTATCGTATAAAAATGCCCTTTTCTACAAAAAAGAAAAAGCACTTTTAATTGGCTTAAACCAAGACAAAAAAGACCGTGTAATCCGCCAGTTGCAAAACGACCTCAGTCTCCAAGATATTCCCGATCATATCGAATGTTTCGATAACTCAAATATACAGGGTACAAATCCTGTTGCCAGCATGGTTTGCTTTCTAAATGGAAAGCCTGCCGTAAAAGAGTATCGGCATTATCATATTAAAACAGTACAAGGCCCAGATGATTTTGCCAGTATGAAAGAGGTAGTGGGAAGAAGATACAAGCGACTTCTCGAAGAGGGTAAGCCAATGCCAAAGTTGGTAGTGATCGATGGTGGGAAAGGGCAATTATCTTCGGCAATCGAAGCTTTGCACGAATTAGGCATTTATGGCCAAATGCCGATCATTGGAATTGCTAAAAGGCTTGAAGAGATCTATTTCCCTGGTGATTCATATCCAATCCATATTGATAAAAAATCTGAAAGTTTACGATTACTACAGCGCATAAGGGATGAGGCACATAGATTTGCTATTACTTTTCATCGAAATGTAAGAAGTAAAAATGCCTTTGGGACCCAATTGACAGCTATTCCAAGTATAGGTGAAAATACAGCTGACAAATTATTAAGTCATTTTAAATCTGTGAAAAAAATCAGTGAGGCCAGCGAGGAAGAAGTTTCAAAAATAATTGGAGCGAGTAAAGCAAAAGC
>CAWUWQ010000073.1:0-5273 GCA_963926065.1 uncultured Algoriphagus sp. | reverse complement strand
ATGACCAAGAACTTACGCTAGAAGAAAAACTAGGAAATGTAATTACTGACTTAGATTTCTTCATTTTTGAAAAGCTCCAGTGGTTGGGCTTTTTTGAAAATAAGCAATTGCCACGTACATCCGGCTCTCCAGCTCAATTGCTTCAAGCAATCTTAGAAAAGGACTGGGTATTAGCCTCGGATGATAAGGATATGATCGTAATGCAACACCTTTTTGAAATCAAAACGGATCAAGGAATTCAAAAATTAACCTCAAGCCTAGTTTGTTATGGGGAAGATTCTACGTACACCGCAATGGCCAAAACAGTGGGCTTACCTTTGGCAATTGCTCTAGATCAATTTCTAAATGGAAAAATTACTGCTCGGGGACTACATGTCCCAGTTATTCAAGAAATCTACCAACCTATTTTGAACCAGTTAGCAGTAGAAGGAATCAGGTTTGAAGAAAAATATCTGTAGTCAATTTGTAGTAAATAGTTGCAATGGGCAGTGGGAATTATCAATGTGGAGTTTGTGAACTATTGAGGTTTTTACTTCGAAGGTCTTGATCATTCAGTAAGCACTTGATTTTTCCAAAAAGAAGGATTTCGCCTCTTTAATTTAAAGTTCCTGCCATAAATCTCCCCAGTCTTGTTACTTAATACTTTGTACTTCTTACTTAAGCACTACTCATTCGGTCTCCAATCAAATGGAGGAGATAATCTTGCACCAGGCACTACTCTACAATCATCAGGGATAATTGCTCTATTCTGGACAAAGTCAAGCTGGCTATTTTTGATATAAACACGTTTCTGGCTTTCTCCCGCTGCTATAAAAAAACCTAATACGACCTCCTCAGGATCATCTAAACTGATCATGTTTCCTCGGATACTTGCTGGAGA
This sequence comes from uncultured Algoriphagus sp., assembly GCA_963926065.1. Taxonomy (GTDB): domain Bacteria; phylum Bacteroidota; class Bacteroidia; order Cytophagales; family Cyclobacteriaceae; genus Algoriphagus. The sequence continues at coordinate 4,393 of CAWUWQ010000073.1, read as the reverse complement.
CGGATCAAAAACGGATCCACTGATTTCAGACTGTTGTTTGACCAATCTCAAAAATCGAAATGCCTCCTGACTGACATTGAGTTGGCGCAAATCGATCCGATAGGTATTCACAAATCGACGTCCGTTATCAGGAATAAACCCTGCGACCAACCTCGTACTCAGGCCATTGAAATTATCGTCCGAACTGATAAAGTAGGACTGATTCCCAACTGTTTCTGTTTGAAAACAAGTAGTGCAACAATCTTTTGGTGCTGGACTTCTGTCTGGAGCCGGGGTAGTATAAAGATCTGGTCGAGTCTCAAGTACATAGGTTGCTTCGGAATTTCGGAAATAATAAAAATTATTTTGATCAGCAGGATCATCCAAGTCCACAATCAATTGCACTCCAGAAGCATCTAAAGGCTCCCCTTCTACCGGAATTCGCTTGGATTGGTAGCTTATGCTCTTAATAGCTGGCGCAGGAGTAACGAGTTCAGGTAATGAAGTATAGACATTTCCGTCTACCAATTTTATCTGAAGCGTATACTTTCGCCCGATTACTGCTGCAAAATTGGAAGGAGTATCATAAAAACCCCGATCTACTTGATTTTCTCCCAAAAAAGTAACGTTTCCCAAATCATCTCGCACGATCACCGTAGCTCCGGTCACAGGTCTGATCAAGCCTTGAAATATACTTCCATAAGTATCTCCTCGAGTTAATCGCACACGATGAACTTGAGCTCTGGAAGTGATAGTCCCGTCGATAGTCAAATACTGAGGACCTTGCTCCACCTCCACTTCATAGGGATCTATACAGGCAGTAAGGCAAAGAAGAACCAAGTAAAAATAATTTTTCAACTCAGTTAATTTTAAGGATTCCAATCTAATGGAGGATTGATTTGAGCTCCTTCCACTAGCCGGCAATCATCTGGGATGATAGCCACATTTTGTCTAAACTCAAGATCTGCTCCATCAATATAAATACGTTTTTTCCGCTCACCTCCGGCGATGAAATAGCCAAGCACGACCTCTTCAGGATCATCCAAGCTGATCATATTCCCCCTGATATTTGCAGGAGGAGGATCAAAAACCGAACCGCTGATCTCTGTTTGCTGCTTGACTAATCTTAAAAAACGATATGCTTCTTGAGAAACACTCATTTGTCGAAGATCAACTCGATAGGTCTGAATGAATCGAAGTCCATCATCTTCGATAAAACCTACCGGAAGTCTGGTATTCAAGCCATTGAAATTATCGTCTTGGGCAATGAACAAGCTTTGATTTCCTACCAATTCAGTTCGGAAACAGGTGTTACAGCAGTCTTTCGGCTGCGGATCACGACTTGGATTAGTATCAGAAGGTCTGGGGGTGAATAAATCAGGTCGGGTTTTTAAGACATAAACGGAAGGATCATTTCTCCAGAAATAGAAATTATTTTGATCGGCAGGATCATCTATAGAGGCGATTAATTGCACTCCTGATTTAGAGTTGATTTCTCCTTCCACTGGAATTTGAATCACTTGATAAGTCAAGTCGTTAATCTCAGGCACCGATTCTACCCGCTCAGGAAAAGAGGTGTATACTTTCCCTTCTACGGTTTGGATTTGTAGCGTATAAGATCTCCCAATTACTGTAGCAAAATTTATAGGGGAATCGTATCGTCCAGGATCTCCATTGTTTTGAGGAAAGAAAGTGACATTCCCTGAGTCATCACGAACAATCACAGTCGCTCCAGTAACTGGGCGAACAAGTCCTTGGAACACACTTCCGTACGTATCACTTCGAGTCAATCGAATGCTATGTACCTGAGGTATAGAAGTGATTATCCCATCTATAGTCAACAATTGGGTCCCTTTATCCAGTTCGACTTGATAAGGATCGATACAACTGACAAAGAAAAAGAATAGCAGAATAAACCTTGAATTTTTCATGATATCAAAACTTGATAGCGTAGCTAATACTTGGAAGCGGAACACCTAAAATCGCCAAACGCAGGGCTTGTGGTGGTGCACCAAACTCATCCACGAAGAATAATGAGAATGGATTCTTGCGGCCATACACGTTCAAAATAGAGAATGTCCAATCCCCGTCGTAAAACTTACCATTGCCTTTAAGTTTGAAATTCACAGCAAGATCCAATCGGTGAAAATCAGGCAAACGCTGCTCATTTCTTCGGTCAAAATAGGCTAAAGAATTTCCTGAGTAATCAAACTTCGCTTCCGGGTAGGTTACCGGTCTTCCAGTGCTATATCCGAAGGTAGCCGAGATAGATGTATTGGAGCTCACTTTATAATTCCCAATCAAGGTCAAATCATGAGGCTTATCAAAATTTGATGCAAACCACTCACCATCATTAATACTCTCCTCCTCATAGGGAGTTAATACTCTTCTCAAACTTCTTGAATAGGTATAAGAAATCCAGCCTGTCAATCTGCCAAGGTTCTTTTTCACATAGACTTCAACCCCATAAGCTTGACCTTGTGCCGGCACCAATTCAGTTTCGATATGATTCTGAAGAATCAAATTCGCACCATCCTTATATTCGACCACATTTTGGATATCCTTATAATAAACTTCAACAGAAGTCTCAAAGATATTTCCTTTGAAATTTTGGTAATAACCCAAAGACACTTGATCTACGATCTGAGGCTTAAGAAACTCATCTGCAAGCTTCCAAATATCGGTTGGCGCAATGGTGGCCGCATTAGAAATCAAGTGGATAAACTGGTACATTTTGTTATACCCGACTTTTACTGAGCTGTTTTTAGAGAACGAATAACGCATGGATGCGCGGGGACCAAGCCCATCAAAGCTGGTGATCTTTTCTCCCTTAGCATAAGTCGTTTCACCTATCGCAGAACCATCGGAAATCGGCTGATTCTCGGCGTATTGACGTACCGTGCGAGCACCTAGGTATTGATAGGTATCATATCGGAGTCCATAGGTCATCCCGAATTTTTCTCCCAGTTCAAACTCGTGCTGGAAGTGAAATCCAGATTCCCGGCCGAATTCATCCTGAACTTTCTTGGGAAGAATATCCTGCTCAGGACCCGATGGAATCAATTCACCAGGCTGCAATGTCAATTGCTTTGTATCTGCTCCGATTGTAATTCGATTTCCTTCCTTGAATAGGTAGCTGAAATATCCCTTGAACCCAAAGTCTTGGATTCCAGAATTCAAATCAAAGTCACTGATTCCGGACCGGTTGAAAATACTGTAATCGTATTGGGTGTAATATCCCAAAATATCAAAGTTCAATTTATCGTTAACTTGACTTTTCCAATTTAGGGAATGACTGTTATTTTTCCAGGAAATCGTCGTATCCGATGCGAAAGCAAAGTCATCGTAACTGGTGTAGTAGCTGTAGGTAAATTCGTTGTTTTCAGACAGCGGGGCACTGATAACCAGGTTGCCATCGTAAAAATTGGCATTGGAGTTATTCAAGGTGGTGTTGCTCAGCGACTGTAAGAGCCAGTTGATGTACGAGATTCGGAATCCCCCAAGGATGGACACCTTGTCCTTGATAAGGGGGCCATTGACAGAGAGCTTTCCAGAGAAGTTGCTTAACATCAGCTCCCCACCGTAGCTGTCTACGCTACCGGCTTTGGGGATAATGTCCAGGATGGCGGAGCTTCTGCCTCCAAAGCGAGCAGGAACGACCGCCTTGTAGAGGGTCACATCGTTCACCATGTCTGGATTGAAGGCCGTAAACAGGCCAAACATGTGCGAAGGATTGTAGATCGGTGCACCGGCAAATTGGATGAGGTTTTGGTCTACTCCTCCTCCACGGACGTTGAGGCCTGAGGAGGCTTCTCCCACTTGACTGACACCTGGTAAGGTCGCCAAGGACCTTACGATGTCTATTTCCCCCATAAAAGGAGGTAGATCACGCATCGTATTTACACTGAGTGTTACCGCACCCATGTTGGTGGATCGAATGTTTTTTTCGGGGTCACTACCGTAGATGACCACGTCGTCCAAGGTAAAATCCTCCTGCTGCATGCGGATGGTGATTCGCCCATCTCCTACTGCGGTGATGGGGTAAATACGGGTTTCGTAGCCTACGTAACGAAACTCAAGCGTGTATTCTGCTCGCGCTACTTCGAGTTCAAAGCTACCGTTGGCGTCGGTGATGCGAGTAAGGTTCAGTTCTGGAATCCGTACTGTGGCACCTACCAAAGATTCTCCGGTGATTTCGTCCGTGATTCTTCCAGAGAGCTTGATGCCTTTGAGTTGGCCGATGTCACGACCAACGACCTCTCTCGTGACCGAAGGCGTCTGTGCCCAAGCCGCGGAAAGCCCCAAAAATAAATAGGTGAGGAGGAGTATTTTTTTCATGTTTGCAGGCTTAGATCGCATCTGGGTCAAATTTGTACAATTCCATGGACAGGGTGCCGCTGACGGACTCCTCTGG
>CAWUWQ010000072.1:0-22456 GCA_963926065.1 uncultured Algoriphagus sp. | reverse complement strand
CAGTATTATCAGTTGGACCTCCAACAAAACCGTCAATGGTGCGAAATGTCCTAATAGGATCTAAAGCAACAATTTGCCCTTGTGGATTTCTGAAAAAAACGGCTCTTTCAATATCGCTCAAGTTACTCGTAACCCAGTCACCTGGAGCAAGTACTCCTGGAACCAATTTCCCGCCGATTTCAAACCCTCCTAACGGACTTAGGACCGGAGCCACACCAGGACCTTGGGCATTTGCCGCCCCTTGCACAAAAAAGAAAATCAGAAAAAGCCAGAACATCATCTGTCCGACAAATCCTGAATGTTTTTTTACCCTTTCGAAAAATCCACTGGATGGTGGTCGGGAGTTGAATTGATAATTGGATGTAATGTCCATATAGATATGATTTAAAATTTTCGAGTTCGTAAAATTGTTTCTATACTCTTTTGTTTTTTAGATACTTGGCAGCGGAAAAATCTCATTTCAAACCACCTATTTTCTGACCTTTTGGTTGCAGGATCACTCAAAAAATCTTGAATGAAATGCCCACTTTCCACTCGATACTATTTATGTGTCGTAAAAATACACTTAATTGTTTTTCATATCAAACCTTTTTTCAAAAAATTTTCCGTGTAATGCATTTTTTTTTATTTGAAATAATTTTTATTTAGTACAAAATCCATTTTTTTACAGGAAAAAAGATCTAATTCCTAAACAAATTATTTTTTTAACCTTATCAAAAAATAACATCAAAACCTGATCTAAATTCCCATCCTTGTATTTTAAGCATTGATTTATCCCATTCCAGATTCTCCTATTTCCCAAATTCCTGACAACCAATGGTAACCTTATCTGAAAACCCAATTCAACCAGAAGTTTTTTTAAGCACCTTTCTTTCACAGAAAAAGACTGCGCGCTCCTGGAGGATGTCAACTTCAACAGAGCGCATTTCGCGCCTAAAAAGTATTCGTGAATGGATCAAAGAACATCAAAAGGATCTCCATCTGGCATTATTGTCTGATTTTCAAAAACCTCCAACGGAGACTGACCTATCTGAAATCTTTACGGTGACTTCAGAAATCAACCATGCAATCAAGCATCTTAAATCATGGATGAAACCAAAATCTGTCACTACGCCACTTCCCATGCTGGGTACTAGCGGCAAAATTTACTATGAGCCAAAAGGATGTGCACTAATCATCGCCCCTTGGAATTACCCCTTTAATCTGGCCATAGGACCGCTAGTTTCTGCACTTGCGGCAGGTTGTACTGCAATCATTAAACCTTCCGAACTCACACCAAATACCTCCTCCCTAATTCAGAGAATGATAACTGAGTTATTTGACCCATCTGAGGTTGCAGTTTTTCAGGGGGAAGCTGATGTTGCTCAGGAGTTATTGAAGCTCCCTTTTGATCACATTTTCTTCACTGGCAGTCCAGCTGTTGGAAAAATAGTCATGAAAGCCGCAGCAGAAAATTTGACCTCAGTCACTTTGGAGCTAGGGGGGAAATCTCCCGTGATCGTTGATCAGGATGCGAATCTAAAGGATACGGCTGAGAAGCTAATATTTGGGAAGTTTATCAATTGTGGTCAAACCTGTGTAGCTCCTGATTACATTTTGGTTCAAGAAACGGTAAAAGAGGAGTTATTGATGGAGCTGAAAGTGGCACTGAAGAAAATGTACGATCCTAAATTTGAAGGTATTGAAAAGTCTCCCGACCTAGCGCGAATAATCAATGATCGCCATTTCGATAGACTGGTTGTAACCCTAAAAGATAGCATCGAAAAGGGAGCAAAAATCGAATTTGGAGGGAAATATGATTCTCCATCACGATACATTGAGCCAACAATCATCAGTCAGGTAAGCGATGATATGACCTTAATGGAAGAAGAAATTTTTGGGCCTATACTTCCAATTAAGACTTTTTCCAAGTTGGATGATGCATTAAGCTTCGTAAACGGCAAGCCTAAGCCATTGGCTCTTTATTATTTTGGATCAAACACTTCACGCTCAACTAAGGTTCTGCAGGAGACTAGTTCAGGAAATGTGGTAATTAACGATTGCGTGATTCATTTCCTAGATTTAGAAATGCCGTTTGGCGGAGTCAATAACAGTGGCCATGGAAAAGCGCACGGTCATTTCGGTTTTTTAGCTTTTTCTAACGAAAAAGGAGTGCTGAAGCAACGAGTTGGTCTGAATAATGCCACCTTACTAAGACCTCCGTATGGAGCTGCTGCCAAAAAAATTATACAATTATTAATCAATTGGTTTTAACTATGAATAAGAGCTTTTTTAAACTTTATCAATTTGTCTTTCTTTTCCCCCTTGTTTTAGGATTTTTCGCAAGTTGTAGTTCAGATCCCGATCCACTCCCTGATGGGCCTATGGTGGCGAGGGATATCTTAAATGAAGCTTACGGAACTGAAAGTAGGCAAGTATTGGATGTTTTTCTTCCTGCAGGTAGATCTACTGAGGCCACACCACTCCTTATATATATACATGGCGGCGCTTGGATTGAAGGAAGCAAGGAAGAGTTTCTTCAATTCAGAGAAGCTATACGAGTTTCATTGCCTCAATATGCTTTTGTAGCAATCAATTACCGATTATTTGATTTTAACACAAATGCGAACAGATTTCCAACCCAGGAAAACGATGTGATTCAAGCAATCAATTACATTGTAAGTAAAACCAACGACTGGGATGTCTCTAATCAACTCATCTTAGCAGGCGCAAGCGCCGGTGGACATTTGGCGTTGCTTCATAGTTATAAACATCAAACTATTGGAAATATAAAAGCAGTAATTGCCTTCTTCCCCCCAAGCGATTTAGTTTCGCTTTATACTTTTAATCAGCTAACTCAATTTGGCCTTAATGCCTTATTGGGAGGAAATCCTCAAGAACAGACTAATGCCTATTTGGACTCTAGTCCAAGTAATTTTATTCAGGGAGCGGTAGTCCCAACTATTTTCTTTCATGGGACCTCAGATATGGTAGTACCAATATGGCAGAGCGATATTTTTGCAGAAAAATTAAACGGCGTATCTGCTAAATATGAATACAAACGAATAGAAAATCAGGGACATGGTTTTACGGAGCAGACTTATTCGCAAGCTTTTAAAGATGCCGCGGACTTTCTTCAGAAAAATTTGAAATAAAAAACCCCGACGAATCGGGGTTACCAAGGTCAGACTTTTTGAAGTCCCGTAGAATGGGCCATTGCTTTAATGGCTTTCACTACTTTTTCTGAAGGTTGCAGGCGAACCTGATCTAATTGCTCTATTGTGCTCAGCATTTCAACATATTCTTGCATTAGGGATTCCTCACTATGTAAGGCTTGCACCAAGAGTTCTTGTTCAACCTCCGGCATTTCCTGATAAATATAACTTACCAGGTCATTTGGGGTAAATTGTTTTGTCATAGGCAATATTTAGTTGTTTCATTTTTTTTCGTAGATGTATCAGCGCATAGCGCATCCGACCTAAGGCCGTATTAATGCTTACTCCAGTTTGCTCAGCAATCTCTTGGAAACTCAAATCCAAATAGTGCCTCATGATTAATACTTCCTTTTGAGTTTCAGGAAGCTCCTCGATCAATCGCTTTACCAACTGAACCGTATCCTCTTTGATCTGTCTATCCTCTACCGTCTCCTCCGCAAATTGGAGAGAATTCAACAAGTTGGACCCATTATCCATCACAATGGTAGGGTACCGCTTCGCCTTTCGGAAGTAATCAATCGCCAGATTATGCGCTATACGCATTACCCAGGGTTGAAATTTTCCCTCTTCGTTGTATTTGTCTGACTGAAGTGTTTTAACCACTTTGACAAATACATCTTGAAGCAAATCCTCTGCAACTCGTTGATCTTTAACTATCAAGACAATAGTAGTATAAATTTTACTTTGGTATCGATCTACTAGTAGGTCAAAAGCCACATCGCTTCCGTTTCGATACTGTGCAATTAATTCGCTGTCCTTTGGACCAATTCGCTTACTCATTTTTAAGTTGGTTTATAATAAACGTAGAGGTCTAGGCCATAGTATTTGTTTAGAGCGAATAATATAAAAAGTATCCTAAAAGTATTTATTCAAGATCAACTGTCCAAAATTTGGACCTAAATTTTCACACAATTAGTCAGATTTAGTTTTTTTCAAAATAATATTCTTTAAATCTTAGTACCAACAGCTTTAATAATTTGTTTTTTTTGATATTGATTATTCAAGTTTACCAATGTCTATGCCAAAAAAGGTTAAAATTCGGTGGGTTGTGATCTTATTAAGTCTAAATTCATTCCTCACAATTGTAATGATTGTGTACTTTCGCAGTCTAAGCAAAACTGAAAATCAACATGGAATTAATAGGAAAAGTAATTGAAAAGCTTGCTGAAGCAGGTGGAAACTCCAAAAGCGGAAATGCTTGGAGAAAACAAGAGTTTATAATAGAAACAGGTGGGCAATACCCAAAAAAAGTATGTGTGTCTCTCTGGGGAGATAAGATTGACCAATTCCCTATCAATCAAGGTGACCAAGTAACCTTGAGCATCGATGTAGAAAGCAGAGAATACAATGGCAGATGGTACACTGAAATAAAAGCCTACCGAGTAGATCATGGATCTTCTTCTCCTGCACCAAGCACATCAGGAGCATTGCCAGATGTTGACACCTTTCATTCAGAAGGTGAAGAAGATAAGCTACCATTCTAAACCAATTAGCATATGTGGGATGATTTTGATGATGAAGAAGGTGCATGGGACGAGGAGGATGAAAGTAGTTTCAGAAAAGAGCACGAAAAAATCTTCAATCATCCCCTGATGAAAAAAGCCAAAGATATCTTAGCCCTGACCAGAGCATTGGTTGGGAGCTTGGATGAGGCTAGACGAGAGCTGTACGGAAGCATCATGCTCCAAGATGCAATGTTAATAAGTTCCAAATTCGCTGCGGCAGAATCTACAGCAGATTATATCTCAAAGATGGAAAAAGGGGTTTTTATCAAAGTACATGCAAAAAACCTCAATGGAATGACTTATCAATTGGCGATGGAGGAAACCCATGCCGAAGAGCACCTAGAATTGCTCCGGGCAGCTATCGAAGAATACCGAATTCTGTTTAAAGAATGGCTAAGCCAATTAGACCCAAATGAAAAAACAGACGATGGGTGGGGAATTTTTACTTCGTAGTACCACCTGAACCAAACTGGAAGCCTAAATAAGCTCCTCCAATCATCAATCCCAAGGTAATCAGAATCAAAAGCAAAAGGACATTTAAGGGAAATTCCCAAGGTACATCCCCTACCTTGAAGCGAATAGGTTTCTTCCAGTCAATCATCAAAAGGCTATTTATTCAAGGTTGCTTTCCAGCCATTCTCCTCTAACTCTACAGCAGATTTTTCAACTTTTTCTTTCAAAGTCTTCTTGAAAGCATCCATTTTGGCTGCTACCTCCATGTCAAAAGACCCAACAATCGAAGCTGCTAAAATCCCGGCATTTTTACCCCCATTCAAGGCTACAGTTCCGACAGGAATACCACTTGGCATTTGGAGAATAGACAAAATGCTATCCCAACCATCAATCGAATTGGAACTCTTGATAGGCACACCCACGACAGGCAAACTAGTTAAAGAAGCAACCATTCCCGGCAAATGGGCTGCTCCGCCAGCTCCCGCTACTATTACTTTCAATCCTCGTTGACGTGCAGATTCCGCATAATCAATCATCCGCTGGGGTGTCCGATGAGCAGAAACTATAGTAAGCTCATAGGATACGCCCAACTCATCTAGAAAGGCTGCAGCTTCGGCCATTATCGGAAGGTCAGATTGACTTCCCATGATTATTCCTACCTGTGGATTCATGTGTATATAATTTGTTTTTTAACGATCACATGGAATCTCGCATGGATTATAATCATCCTCCTGTGTTTGGCTGTTGACATGCTCGATTTCATAGTATTGATTTGATTTTTATAAGTTCTTTGATTCTTTGGGCTCTTTTTTTCAAGTTATCCACATTATCATCCAGCAAAGTGACATGTCCCATTTTACGAAAAGGCTTAGTTATTTTCTTACCATATAGATGAATATAGACCCCTTTTTCTGCCATTGCTTCTTCTTTCCCTTCGATGACCACCGGCCCAGTAAATCCTTCTTCCCCTAATAAGTTGATCATAGCAGCAGGGCATCTTAGCGCTGTATTTCCGAGCGGCCAATTCATCACTGATCGAAGATGCTGCTCAAACTGAGAAGTAAAATTGGCTTCGATGGAGTGATGTCCACTGTTATGAGGTCTAGGAGCAATTTCATTCACCAAAACTTCACCTTCTTTGGTAACAAACATTTCTACCGCAAGAATACCTACCATGTCGAGCTTGAGAATCAGTTCTTTAGCAATTTCACTTGCTTTTTCTTCGATTTCAGAGGTCACCTCAGCTGGTGCAAAAAGAAACTCGACCAAATTGGCAGTAGGATGAAATGCACACTCCACACTCGGATATACCGCCAAATCCCCATTTGCATTTCGGGCGACTGTTACCGCTATTTCCCGCTTAAAATCAATTAATTTTTCCAGTAACCCTGGTGCATCAAAGGCTTTATCCAAGTCTGCTTCCGTACGCAATACTTGAACTCCCCTTCCATCATAGCCTTCTTTTCCAAGCTTATTGACGGCTGGCAAAAAATCAGCATTGGTGATAACTTCAGCTTTATTGGCTGTTAAGATGAATTCGGCAGTTGGAATTCCATTTGCCACGTAGAACTCTTTTTGAGCCCGCTTATCTTGAATGAGTCTTAAAATATGAGGTTGTGGATAAACCTGCTTTCCTTCATTTACCAATTTCTCAAGTGCCTCTGTATTAACACTTTCAATTTCTACTGTAATAACATCGCATTTGCTGCCAAATTCATATACCGTATCAAAATCCTTTAATGATCCTACGGTAAACTCTTGTGCAAAATCCTTGCAGGGAGCATTTGGATCTGGATCTAAGATGTGGATATCCTGATTGTAATTGATCGCCGTTTGGATCAACATTCGACCAAGCTGGCCTCCACCTAGTACTCCAAGAATCAGCGAATTTTTTTGCATAGCTTAATTATTGATCAAAAATAAGAGAATCTCAGGTAAGGAAAAACTCAAACTAATTCTGGAAGCGGATTCCCATCAATTCCATCAGCTTGTGTGCATTGAAACTAGGACAAGATCCCGTTTTAAGTTTGTAATCGAAATCGATGGATTGATCATGAATCTCTGAATGGAAACTGAAGTTCTTCACCTTTGGGATTCGATTTTCTAAGTCTGCCAATTCAATATCGTGTGTACTGATAATCCCTAAAGCTTTTGTATTTACCACCTGTCTAATCAAAGCCTCCGATCCAGAGATCCGATCTTCAGTATTAGTACCTTTTAGGATTTCATCCAAAAGAAAAAAGATTTCTTCTCCTGCTTCAATCCGGTCAATCACCATTTTGATTCGACTCAGTTCTGCATAGAATGAGCTGACACTTTCACCAAGGTTATCAGTATTTCGCATGCTGGTATAAAGCTGGAAATTTCCAAATCCAAACCTCGAAGCAAATGGTCTCAATCCGAGATTAACCAGAACACAATTAATTCCCACAGTCCGCATAAAAGTGGTCTTCCCACTCATATTCGAGCCAGTAAGCAAGATAATTTTGGATGCAGCATCTTGGCTGAAATCATTTGGCACTGCAATTTCAGGAACAAGTAAAGGGTGAGCTATTTCCGTTCCCTCTATACCTTCTTCAACAGCGATGATTTCACCCTTTCCACCAAGCTCATATTGAAATAAAGCTAAAGATACCAGCATCTCCCAGACAGCTAATTGTTCAGGAAAGTCTGAAACAAGCTTCCCATGGCTTTTTTTCCAATTAATCAACCTGACGTAGAGCAATAAGTCAGTCCAAAAGAAAAGGTTAAATGGAATGTAGAGAATGTTCATTCGATTTTGAATCCAAAGCCCCAGTCGATCAAGTTCTTCCAAAAGAACTGAGGGTTTGGAATTAGCTTCCGAAAACCCTCTTGTAGCGCTTCGTAATAGGTCGCTTTGAAATTGCTGTTTTTCAAGCGCTATCATCCAATAACGAAAGGTCTTTAGTTGGTTCCTTGAGGGAATTTCCTCTCCAGCTTTTTTTAAAGATTGAAACACCACCGCCAAAAACCCTATTCCGAACAATACCCAAATCCCGTAAAAAGCTGTTGGTATGATCCCTAGAAAAGCTAGGACTGTCAGGATTACTCCACTTACAGGTCCAGCAACTGCAAAAGGCTTGATCCATGATTTTTCAGTTTCATCAGATTTGAGCCATTTAATCCAGGAGTGAATCGATTTTTCATCTCGGTAAAAAGACATTCCAATGCTTTCCATGGCTTGAAGAAATTCAGGATTCGTGGCCAACTCATCTATAGCTGCACGGTAAGCAGCGGCCTTAGTCAGTTCAAAATCAGAATTTAGAAGTCCCGAGAGTTTATTTTTCCCCTCCTGAGAAACCGTATGGTTGAGCAATTGAAATAGTGAATGATTCCCAAAAAGATCCAAATCATTTGAAAAAGGATGTGACTTATTTTGAAATTCCTGCCCAGTATCGAAAGATTTCAAGTTTCTGGCTTTTCTCAAATTTCGGTTTATCTCCATTTTCTCTAACGAAAAAAAGATAGTCTCTTGATCTTTGAGCTGATTATAGGAAGAAATTAGGTAGACAAATCCCGCAACTGTTGCGAAAAATAAAATGAACCAAATCGGACTTTCCGAGAGACTAAGGACGAAAAATCCAATTAGCCCAAAAAAAGAAAATATTCTTAAAATAGAGATTGAGGCTGTTTTACTTTTCAGTTTGCCCAATTTCTCGGTTAGCTGTTCACTGCTGAAATCAAATTCCTTCATCCTCAAAGATAGGAATTGATCAATGGCAAGATCCAAAAAGTGGGGAAGTAAATCACAACCCGTTAAAATCTTTATGGCATGTTTTTCGTTTTAAATGCCTAAGCTCAATCCTTGATGAAAAAACGAACCAAAACCCCGAAACCTGATTCCCTAGAAATCCAAGAATGGGACTTAAGCCACCCCTTTGGCATTTTCCCAAACGACATTTCTTTAACCCAAAATATTGGTTGTGCGGGTGGTAAAAAGAAAAAAGAGTCCTCACCGAAGCCCACTAAAGATTAAAGCTCTACCTTGCGCCTTTTAAACAACTCAATTTTAATTATGAAAAAGCTTTTAAAAACTTACGGGATTGGAGCATTAACGCTACTTGTTTTTTCCCTTTTCGGCTGTAACTCTGACACAGAAGACATCTTACAAGAGCCTGATTTAACCATTGTAAATGATGATTATCTGATCAGTCAAGCCTTCGAAGATCTGGACAACATCACTTTGACTGCTCTCGACAATAGTGGGTTAGGAGCTCGGATGACCAAAGATATTTCTATCTCAGAAATTTGTGACACAGCTATAGCCACTCTCGATGAGACAGGTAAGATAATCACCATTGATTTCGGCGCGGGATGCACCAGTAGCAATGGCATCGCTCGTAAAGGAAAAATTATTCTCAGTTACTCAGGGAATTTGATTTTCCCTGGTGCTAAAGTGGTTGCGACTTTTGATGGCTATTTTGTGAATGACAAGAAAATCGAAGGGACAAGAACTATCACAAATACTGGGATTAACTTTCTTACAAGCTCCATTTCATTGGCAGTAAAAATTGAAAATGGGAAAATTACTTGGCCAGATAATACTTTTATCACCCTTGCAAGTGACCAAATCCGGTCAGTGAAACTGGGAAATGATGGTTATGATGCGTCTATTACCGGTTCAGCTTCTGGAATAAGTCGAGATGGGGTAAACTACAACACGCTAGTAATTGACCCATTAATCGTGAAGCAAAGCTGTGTAGCATCTGGCGTATCCGTTCCCGGGGCTGGAAAATTACAATTTCTATACGGAGGAGTGGAAGTAACAGTAGACTACGGGGATGGTAGCTGTGATAAGTTGATTACGATCACTTATCCAGGCGGTTCAAAAGAAGTCACTTTAGATTAAAAACATAAAAATTCAAACTGAAACGGCTATTTTCACAAGTAGCCGTTTTTTTTTATTATGAATAAAAAATTAATTGAAGGATTTGAACACATCCGATATCAGCGAGAGCAACCAAGTGAAGAAGAATTGATTCAAAACTCTGGAGATTTCTACCAGTTAATGGATGGAAGAAGGACTGTTCGAGAATTCGACACCAGACCAATACCACTTGAAGTAATCGAGAACATCGTCCTTACAGCAAGTACAGCGCCATCAGGGGCACACAAGCAACCTTGGACATTTTGCGTAGTCTCTGATCCTGAGATCAAACGTAAGATTCGTGTAGCCGCAGAAGAGGAAGAAAAAATCTCATATTCAGGTCGGATGCCTGAAAATTGGAAAGCAGATCTGAAACCCCTTGGCACAAATTGGGAGAAACCATTTCTGGAAGATGCTCCCTACCTCATTGTGGTCTTCAAGCAGTCCTTTGGACTAGCTGATGGAGAAAAGATCCAGCATTATTATGTGAGTGAATCAGTGGGAATTGCTTGTGGCTTTTTGATTGCCGCCATACACCAGGCTGGTTTAGTGGCGGTGACTCACACACCAAGTCCGATGAATTTCTTGAGTTCGATATTGGAGCGCCCAGCGAATGAAAAACCCTTTTTATTAGTCCCTGTTGGATACGCTAAGGAAGAAAGTTACGTGCCCGCAATAGAAAGGAAAGATTTGGAGAAAATCATCGTCAGGTTTTAAACCAATTCATTTCAATTAAATCAAAGAGGTGGTTTTTGAAAAGTTTAACTCCGAAAAAACAGGAAGTCCACTTCTATCTATAGTTTATTGCTTTGATAATCAGATTAGCATTTTTTACTTCTTCTTACCAAAACGAAGGCGAGTCTCCAGCATTTCGGCTGGATGAGGCTATTTAATCAATCCAAGAAATTGATCTAACCTGAACCCTCAAAGAATTCGATGAGGTCATTGTGATTGGATTCCAGCGAGACCTTTGTGATGTTAACAGTTAAAAGACTTTCAAAAAAAGACGATCAGTTTGATCTTCTTTTTTTTATTTTGCTTGATGTACCACCCGCTGAGGAAACGGTATTTCAACTCCATGTTTACCCAGCTCATTATTTATCTCTTCCATCCCGTCAAAGTACAAGGGCCAAAGATTTTCAGCATTTGTCCAAACACGGATCACTAAATCGAGGGAACTGTCCCCAAAATTATTTAGGTAAACCATTGGTTCTGGTTCTTTCAAGGCACGTTCGTCTTTTGCAAAAATCCCCAAGATGATTTCTCTAACCTGCTTGATATTCGTACCGTATGCTACTCCAACTGTATAATCCACTCTTCTAATGTCCTGAGTACTCATATTGACTACATCGGAATTTGCTAAATTTCCATTCGGAATAATGATCTCTTTGTTATCAAAGGTCAATAAGTGTGTATACAAAATTTGGATTTTTGAAACCTTACCTGTGTGACCTTGTCCGGTGATCACATCACCCACCTTGAATGGCTTAAATGCTAAAATCAGCAACCCTCCGGCGAAATTTGAAAGCGAACCCTGAAGTGCCAAACCTATCGCAAGACCTGCTGCACCGAAAATAGCTAAGAAAGAGGTAACAGGAATACCAATAATGGCTGCTACACCTACAAAGAGAACAATGTATAAAACAACTTTGGAAAAAGAGTAGACGAATTCATTTAAGGAGGGACTCTCCTCACGTCTATTCAGGTAATTCCTTAAGCCCTTTAATACTTTTAAGATTATAAATCTACCAACTAGGTAAAAGAGAGATGCGTAAAGAATGGATGGTATGACCTGATAAGCTAATTCTATTCCTTGTCTGATGATAGCGTCAGTGGTTTCTTCTGAAATTTCCATAAAATACTCAGGTTTTTTTGGTTAAACTATGATTAATACCTGCCATCGGAATGCCCAATGCCAAGTGAGTTGAAAGTCTTTTATCCCAGCCTCGTCCAAAATCCTTTCCCAATCTGCTTTCGAAAAAGCTCTGAGAACGGAAAGTGGACCATCATTTTGGACCATCGGTGATTTGCTAAACAGCTTAGTGAGTAATTTGATACTATGGTAAGCTATGGGATTTCGATGCAAATCATTGATGACTATACCCAGGTTAGATTTTGATTTCATCCCTTTCAAAAGCTGAACAAGCTCCAAATCAGTGAAATGATGGGTAAACAAGGTACACGTACAAACGTCGACTTTACTCAACAAAAATTCTGATGAGAAGATATTTTGAACCTTCAACCTTACATTTTCTAGATCGCCAAGCCTCATTTTAGCCAATTCAATGATATTTGGATTTGCATCAATCCCCTCAAAATTGACTTTTTTTTGCACATTTATAGCCCAATCATGCATCACCCGCATCATATCTCCACCCCCACAGCCAATATCAGCGATACTATATTCTTCCTGAGGATGTGCGTTGAAAATCTGCTTGAGCCCTCCGGTAGTTACCTGGTTTCCACCCAGCAATTTATTGATGGTTTTAAGTTCTTTGAGTGTTTGTGCCAGCTCATCCCCCGAGCACTCTAGGTCATCCATTAATTCCTTTTCAAAACTCCGCTGAGAAAACTTATTCATCATTTCTCAAGGTGAAGCGTTTCTAAGGTAAGTCCCGGGCCAAATCCCAAGGCGAGAATATCGCCTGAAATCTCAGGATCTGCCAAAAATCGATGTAATACAAAAAGTATTGTAACTGAGGACATGTTGCCAAAATTCTTGAGCACATCCAGCGCATGTTTATTAGCCTCAACCGGGATTCCAAAAGCTTCTTGGACCTTCTGCAAAATTTGTTTTCCACCAGGGTGAATGGCAAAGTTTTTAATTTTTGACAAATTGAATTTCTCCTCAAAAACTCCCTTCAATCGACCAATCCCCTGATCAAGGAGTGCAGGAACGTATTTACTGAGTTGCATCTCAAATCCAAAATCACCAATTCCCCAGGCCATATCGCCTTCTCCCTCTCGGATGACTTGACTCAAATACGATTTGATTTTAAGCCCTTTGTTTGAGTTCATCACCAAAGCAGCTGCAGCGCCATCAGCAAAAAGTGAGTTTGCCAAAAGATTATCTTCAATGTATTCTTTTTGAAAGTGAATCGTACACAACTCCACCGCAACTACTAACACTTTTGCATCAGGCTCGGCATGAAGAATCTTATCTGCGAGCTTCAAACCCGTAAAAGCTGCATAACAGCCCATAAAGTGAATGCAATAGCGCTCTACTGAATCTGAAAGTCCCAGAGTTTTCATTAATTCCAATTCCACTCCAGGGGCGACCATACCTGTGCAAGACACTAGGATCAAATGGGTGATTTGATCAGCTGTGATATCTGATTTCTCCAGACACGCTCGAGCTGCTTCCTCACAAAGTTTTGGAGCCTCCGCTCGAAAAACTTCCATTCTAGCTTTGGTTCCGGGAAATGGCTCTAGGTTTTCTGACTTCGGGAAAAATGAATAGTCTGAATATGCTTTTTTTTCAAAATCAGTAAGCACACTATGTCGGGAAGAAATCCCTGATTTCTTATAAAGAAAATTCAGCTTTCTGGCCTCATTATCTTCAAGTTGATGAGCTGCCTGCATAAAATTTGCGATGGAGGACTGTTCGATTGGAGAACCGGGATTAGCCAGTCCGATGCTTATTATGCTCGAATTCATTAGATCAAGTTAAACGAATATTTCTAAATTGTGGGAACTCTGTTACAACCTTCTTGCCACGATAAGGTTATCCAACGTATTTATCCAGACTATGATCACTAGCTCTTCCATCAAGCATCTTCGAATTCCCTTTTCAATTTTCTTGATGCCTGTTTTCTTTTTCGCCTTGGCATTAACTCCCAACCTCAATGAATCCAGATTACTTTGGGTATTTCTTTCGCTGCATCTTTTTTTATATCCTTCGAGCAATGGCTACAATAGCTATTTTGACAAAGATGAAGAGAGTATTGGCGGCTTAAAAAATCCTCCGAAAGTCACCAAGGATCTTTATTGGCTTTCGTTAGTGTTCTTCCTGATCGCCATTGGACTAGCCACAATAATCAATTTCAGCTTAGCTTCTATGGTTGTGGTTTACGGATTAGTGAGCATGGCTTATTCTCACCCTGGCATCCGGATCAAAAAGTACCCTTGGTTGAGCTGGCTGATTGCTGGATTCTTTCAGGGCTACTTTACTTTTACCATGGTCTATGCAGGTTTAAGCAACTTAGGCTGGGATGTGATGCTCAAGCCTCATATTCTAATCCCTGGCTTATTAACTAGTCTAATGCTTTGGGGAAATTATCCCCTCACTCAAGTCTATCAGCATGGAGAGGATTCACGTCGTGGAGATCGGACCTTAAGTTTAGTACTAGGAATCAAAGGGACTTTTTCATTTTCAGCATTGGTATTTGCGCTATCAGGAGCTGCTTTTATCTGGTATTTTATTAGCAAAAACCAAGAAGCTCTTTGCTGGGTATATTTAGCTGCGATGGCACCGATTTTACTTTTCTTTTTGATTTGGTTTAGTTTTATCCGAACCAACCCTGTCAAGTATGCAAACTACTCTTGGGCGATGGGAATGAATACGATATCTGCAATATGCCTCAACGCCTTTTTCATCTATTACTTCTTCGAAAACACCCAGATATTGCAGGTCTTTGGCTATTAAAAGGATTGCCCATGCGTGTTTGCAATAATTTTCCGGGCGACAAAAGGCACATGTTGGATCAGGTTCCTAGCAATGGTGGAGGAATAATCTGAGCCAAAAAGTAGTTGAACAGTCCTACCTACCTTTAGCCGAGTTTCAAAGATGCGCCTCCAATTCATCTCATAATTTTGCTCTATTTCTGATCTTGATTTTTTTGTTAAAATTGCCTCAGCGGCCAATTTACCAGCTTGAATCGCCATAGCCATTCCATTTCCACAAAGTGGAGTAATCAGTCCCGCAGAATCTCCCGCCATTAGAATATGACTTTCTACTGGATTTTTGGATTCGAAATTAATCTCATTAATTACCTCAGGTTTCTCGAAGAGAAACTCACTAGTGGTAAATAACTCCTTCAAATGCGGGTTTTTCCATAGAATAGCCTCCTCCATCTCCGGGATCGATCCATATGTCCTCAATTGATCTCTATTGCCTAGGTAGCAGAGGTTTGCTTTCCCATCTTCGATAGCATTGATGCCACAATAACCTCCTGAAAAATTGTGAAGGGCTACTGCTTTTCGATCAATAGCTGCCTTGATATGGTATTTGACACCGATATATGGACTTCTTTTTTGGATAAAATCTCGGGCAAGAACCTTATCGAGCTTAGAGCGTTTTCCAAATGCACCTATAACATTTTTAGCTTGCAACTCGCTCCCATCAGAAAGTTGAAGAATAAACTGATCATTCTGAAATTCGATTTGCTCCACTTGAATTCCCGTGTAGATTTCAGCCCCTTTTTCAGCCCCTTTTTGCACTAAAAAATCGTCAAAAACATAGCGACTAAGACCAAACCCTCCCAGATCCAAGGGGACTGTGGTTTGCCTGCCTTTTGTATCTGAAAAAGTGAATCGATCAATCTGAGGCAATTTATGCGCCTCAGGGAACATGCCTTCTCTTTTTAAAAACCCTTTAACTTCGTTGGAAATATATTCACCACATACTCGGTGAAATGGATAGGTTTTCTTTTCAATCAATAGAACCTGTTTCCCCTCTTTGGCGAGCAAATTTGTAGCTATCAACCCAGCCAATCCTCCCCCGATAACTACATTTTCAAAACTCTTTAACACAGTGTTGCCTTTAATTTGAAGAATAAACCGCTTATAAAAAATGAAGGTTCAATAATCACCCTTTCTTGAAATTAGCTGTTTAATTATAAAATAATAAATAAAGTATTTATGAGAAAGTCCATACCCAAATTAATTCAGAGAAGCGCTTTAGTTCTCGGAATGTTTGGAATCTTACTTTATTCTGAAGGTGCTTTTGCACAAAAAAAGAATAAAAAAGATTCTAAAAATGCTCCAGCAGCTGTTGCACCAGTAAAACCTCCTGCTAAGACTACAGGTCCTAAGCCCTACAAAGAGGTCATTACTAAAAATGCTAAATCTAAAGATGGCTTGTTTAAGGTTCACGAAATAGAAGGGAAATTCTACTACGAAATCCCCGATTCCCTGCTAGGAAGAGATATGCTAATGGTAACAACCATTGCTAAGACTGCAGATGGATTGGGTTATGGTGGAGAGCGGACAAATACAATGATGCTTCGTTGGGAGAAAAACAACGATGACATTCTTTTGAAAGTAGTCTCAGTTAACAATTATGCACCAGACTCTTTGCCAATAGCAATCGCAGTTAAAAACTCAAATCTTGAGCCGATTCTCCAAAAATTTGATATTAAGTCGAATGGAACTGACTCTACAGGTATTGTAATCGAAGCTACGGACTTGTTTAGCAAAGACGTACAAGCAATAGGCCTTCCTAGGAATCGCCGAACTCAATATAAAGTGACCCGATTAGATAATGATCGATCATACATTTCTCATATAAATACGTACCCAACCAATATCGAAGCTAGGTATGTAATGACCTATTCTGCTACTGAACCACCTTCGAATAGCTCAACTGGTTTGATCACTTTGGAGATGAACTCTTCTATGCTTCTTCTTCCAAAAGAGCCAATGAAGCAGCGTCTTGCTGATCAGCGAGTGGGTTGGTTCAGCAGATCAGTTGTCGATTATGGTTCTGATCAGCAGAAAGCAGCTTCTCGAACTTACCTTGACAGATGGAGGCTAGAGGTTAAAGATGAGGACATGGAGAAATTCAACCGAGGAGAATTGGTAGAACCAAAGAAGCAGATCGTGTATTACATCGACCCTGCTACTCCAAAACAATGGATACCTCATTTAATTGCAGGTGTAAAAGATTGGCAAGTAGCCTTTGAAGCTGCTGGCTTTAAGAATGCAATCATCGCAAAAGAAGCTCCAACGAAAGAAGAAGATCCTACATGGAGCCCAGAAGATGCTCGTTATTCAGTGATCAGATATTTCGCTTCTGATATTCAGAATGCTTACGGACCTCACGTTTCTGATCCGAGATCAGGAGAGATTTTGGAAACTGATATTGGATGGTATCATAATGTAATGAACCTTCTAAGAAACTGGTACTTTATCCAGACTGCGGCGATTAACCCAGATGCAAGAGGAGTTAATTTTGATGATGAGGTAATGGGAGGTTTGATCAGATTTGTATCCTCACATGAAGTGGGTCATACACTGGGCCTTCCTCATAATTTTGCCTCATCCCAAGCTTATCCGGTAGAGAAACTTCGTGATGCAGCGTTTACCAAAGAAATGGGAACAGCACCTTCCATTATGGATTATGCTAGATTCAATTACGTCGCGCAGCCAGAAGATAAAGGTGTGAGCCTAATGCCGAATGTTGGTCCTTATGATAAGTATGCGGTGATGTGGGGCTATAGACCAATTCCAGAAGCGAAAACTCCAGAAGCCGAACGGGCTGTTTTGGACAAGTGGATCTTAGAAAAGCAAGGAGACCCTGTATACCGTTACGGTCGTCAAGGAAATAGCTATGACCCTACTGCACAAAGTGAAGATTTGGGTGACAATTCTATGCTTGCCTCTGATTATGGCATCAAGAATCTAAAGCGAATCATGCCAAACTTGATGGAGTGGACCAAAGAGTCAGATAAGCCATATAAGGATTTCTCTGATTTGGAAGAAATGTACGGACAGGTAATTACTCAATTCAACCGATATATGGGCCATGTTAGAACTAACGTAGGAGGTGTGGCTGAAGTCTACCGTGCTTCTGGACAAGACATTCCGGTATATATCCACACTTCAAAAGAAACTCAAAAATCAGCTGTAGATTTCTTGAATAAGAATCTCTTCGCTACTCCTGAATGGATGATGGATGAAACGATTCTTTCACGAATTGGAGATTTTGGCTCATTGGAGCGAATTAGAGGAGTGCAGGTAAGTACACTTAACGGAATCTTGGAATGGGGTAGATTAGGAAGAATGATCGAAAATGAAGCTCTAAACGGTAACAATGCTTACAAAATGACCGAGCTTTTCGATGATTTGAGAAAAGGAATCTGGACAGAACTAAGCGCTGGTAAGACCATCGATGTACACCGCAGGTCGCTTCAAAGAGCTCATATTGAGCGTCTCGACCTTATGTTGACCGGAGAAGAGCCCAACGTATCTGCTTCATTCAGAAGATTTGTAGGACCTCAAATCAACGCTTCTCAGTCTGACATCAGACCAATGGCAAGAGGTGAATTGAAAACACTTCAGGCTTCAATCAGATCAGCGATTCCTAGAACTTCTGACCGTATGTCTAAGCTTCACTTGGAAGACGCTTTAGAGCGGGTTAATTCTATTTTGGATCCAAAATAATTGGACACATTTAAAAAATTAAGGGGTGTCTTTTAGGCACCCCTTTTTTGTGGCAATCATTTTTCATTATTTTATATTAAACTTTCACTATGGATACCGCCCTTTCTATACTCAAACATCACAAACTTCGGATCACTGATTGTCGATTAGAGATCATTCGTGAATTTCTAAGCAAGCAAGTAGCCTTGGCACACAGCGATTTAGAGGAAAGCTTAAACAGTCAATTTGATCGAGTGACCATCTACCGTACACTCAAGACTTTTCTCGATCAGGATTTGGTACATAAAGTACTCGACGACAGTGGAGCTACTAAATACGCACTCTGCGCGCATGAGGAAGCTGATCATAATCACGAGCACGTACATTTCAAATGTGAAAAGTGTGGGGAAACAACTTGCTTAGATGCCATCGCCCTTCCTAAAATAAGCCTACCGAAAGGCTTCAAAAAGCAAGAAATGAGTTTACTGATTCAAGGAACATGTAATAAGTGTAGCTAACAATCAACAAGCTCGGGAGATTTTCGCTCGACAGGAGCATCCGAAGGCCAAATTACGCCAGGTGGCAAATCAATCTTAGGAGGAATGATAATATCTACCCCTCCATCTCCATCATCATTTCGATCATTTCCCCTGCGAATTGAATTTTTCGTCATGGTCGCCACAAAATAGATGAGAATGACATAAGCTACACCGCAAAGAATTAAGTCTATCACCAAACTGCTCATTCTAAAAATTTTAGAGAATATACTGGAATACTCCTTTTAAATCAATGGATTAACGAAATTGTTTTGATTTTTCTATAACTATTATGATTCTTCACGACTTGCTAAATCCCTCGGATAGGTGGATATTTGCCAACTGAAAAAAAAAGAAGTAATGATAGTAAAGACTAAAAAATATAAGTTAGAATCAGGTACCTATATCAAAATGGGATTGATTAGCATCATAAAAGAGCAGTGGTGGGTAATCCCAATTGCACTTGCGATTTGCTTAGGATACTTTTGGATTCCTTCCATTTGGTGGTTTATAGGGGCTTTGATCGCATACGGTTTATATATTTTATTTTGGGCTATCCAATTTACTGGGGTCACTCAGATGGAGCAGAATAAAGTGATTTTTGAAAAAATGGCTTACGAGATCGATAGCCGTCAGATTTTGATGAAAATCAACACCAAGCAAGGCATGCCAATACAGTGGAACATGATCAAAAAGGCTGAGGTGACCAAAGATGCCTATGTACTTTATTTATCAAAAGCTCAGTTTATTCACCTCCCATTTAGAATCTTCAACTCCGAGAATGAACGGAAATTCATGGAGACTATCCTAAAACGAAAAGAATTTATTAAATAAAATAAAAGAGGCTGCAAATCGAAAGATCTGCAACCTCTTAAATTTTTTGATCTATCCAGATTACATTGGAGGAAGGATCACAGTATCGATCACGTGAACAACTCCATTGTCTGCCATAATATCTGCAGCAGTTACAGTCGCATTATTAATCATTACTTTACCATCCATCATTGTTACAGTAATTTCACTGCCTTGAACAGTTTTTGCTTTTTGTCCATTTTTCAAATCCGTCGAAAGGATTTTTCCAGGTACCACGTGGTAGGTCAATACTTCTACCAATTTTGCCTTATTCTCTGGCTTCAAAAGGTTTTCAACTGTTCCTGCTGGAAGTTTTGCAAAAGCCTCATTTGTTGGAGCGAATACTGTAAAAGGACCATCACCTTTCAACACATCCACCAAATCACCAGCTTTGACAGCTGCAACTAGTGTAGAAAGAAATTCTGTAGCTACTGCAAGATCTACAATGTCAGCTTCAACTTCGTGAACTGAATTGGTTTTTGGGGCAAAAGATGATGCAATGAATACCAATGCAATCATCATTAAACTTGTAAATTTTTTCATTTTAGTTAATATTTTTGGTTAGTACTAAAGGAACATGCTGTATTAAACATTTGTTTTTCAATCAATTGCTAAGCCTTACGAAAGTACCTATATATGTGTACAGCGGTCAATTATCCCGCTAAACGGAAACCCACATTAGCTAAATGAACCCCGAATTCGTCGAGAAAATATAATTATGCAAATCAAACTACTCACCGTCGGAAAAACAGACCACCCAGCTATACAACAACTTATCGAAGAATATGCAGGCCGATTAACACATTACATCCGGTTTGAGCTCGAAGTCATCCCAGACTTGAAAAACACCAAATCGCTCTCAGAACTGATCCAAAAAGAGAAAGAAGGGGATTTAATTTTAAAAAAAATACAATCTTCCGACGAATTGATCCTTTTAGATGAGCGTGGAAAAAGTTTCGGGTCAATGGAGTTTTCTGAATTAGTCCAGAAAAAAATGAATTCTGGATTAAAGCAGCTGGTTTTTGTCATTGGGGGCCCCTATGGCTTCTCAGAGGCAGTTTACCAACGGGCAAATGCTAAAATCTCTATCTCAAAAATGACATTTTCACACCAGATGATTCGACCATTTTTCATCGAACAACTCTACCGTGCCCTCACCATTCTCCGAAATGAACCATATCATCACGAATAGCTAGGATTAACTCAATGTTAATATTTGGATAGATATTTGCTTCAATGTTATCAAATTGTTAACTTTAGATTAATTGCTTAACATTGGGCTAGTTATCCATGAAAAAATCAATACTCATCGTCCTTTTTATCTTAGCGCAGACCCTCATGGTCTTGGGCCAAGAAGAGGTTATGGTATTTGATGAACTAAAATTTGAATCTGAAATCGAGCTAAATTATTGGAAACAAGGTCAGCAGTCCCCCTACAAATTATTTAGGTCCGTAGATGTCAATCCGGAATTAAAGGATCAAAAATGGGAAGATCTTTTAATCGATTTGGATAAGAAATATGCTAAGAAAGGTAAAAGCATAGCCCTACTGAGATCAATTTTTGAGAAACCTCATAGAAAACTTTTCAAGAAATATGAGCAGCATTCTACCTTCAATATGATGCTTCAGGATGGAAAATTTGATTGCGTAAGTGGCTCAGCAGCATTAGGATTATTACTAGATAGATACTCATTTAATTATAAAATTATAGAGACTGATTATCATGTTTTCATCGTCGTTGATTATGATGAGCAGGATATCATATTTGAAAGTACTCTTCATATTGGAGGAATGATCAGTTCGCCATCTGAAGTGGAAGCATATTTAGCAGCCTATAAACCAACTAGGAATTCGCAGTTTTATCCACTCAATCAGCGCTTGGGAGATCCAACTCAAATGCTAAATGACAACTCAATTTTTAGAAAAGTTTCACTCCATGAACTAGCAGGCTTACAATATTACAATGATGCAATCGCACATTTCAATCAGCAAATGTTTACTGTTGCCTCTAATCAGTTGACAAAAGCTTTGGTCCTTTATCCATCTGATAGAATTAAGGATTTGAAAGATTTAGCGATCGAGCAGGCCTATAAAACCACCGGTAGAGATATTAAATAGAAATGGCTCCCGTCTCCGAGAACCTTAAGACTTCCCGTACTATCACTCCAAAATAAAATCTTCAAAAAAATCATTTTTTATAATCCATCAAATAATCCATGATTTAAAAAAACTGTTGAGGATGTTTTCTTGAACAATGCTTTTATAGATTTTGGATCGACTTTTATTAAGAAGAAATTCATGTCCAAAATTAGAATTCAGGATCTAATTTGGCAATACATCAAATGCCCTATATTTTCCAGGAAGAAAATTAATGATGATGGCCTCCCGGTCCATGGACATGTCCATGGGAAATCTCCTCAGGTTCGGCTTCTCGAATGGAAACAATTTGCCCCTCAAAAAACAAATCATATCCAGCCAAAGGAGGGTTGAAGTCCATGTGAACACCCAAATAATCAATCTTGACTATCTCCCCTTTAATTTGATTCCCTTTATCATCTTGCATAGGAATCACTTTTCCCACCCTTAGCAACTCTTGGTTTTTCTTTCCCTCTTGTTTAAAATTGGATTTAGGAATAATTGTCTTCCGCTCATCGAAATAATCTCCGT
>CAWUWQ010000071.1:0-4622 GCA_963926065.1 uncultured Algoriphagus sp. | reverse complement strand
CAGCAGAAGTATTAGTCTGGAAAAAGGAAGCCAAACTGATCCGGAAAAGGGAAGAGTTTGAAGATTTGATCAAAAATCAAGTGGTATTGGATCTCTAATCCAAGAAAATAGTATCGCTTAAAACCCTTTGGTACTATTATTGATTATGGGTTAAGCTGTTTATGATTGAGAAATTTTATGTCTTCAGTCGTAGCAAGATTGAGACGAATTTGATTGGATTCGATCATAAGCCCTAGTTGTTTCTAAATCCACATTTAAAGATTCAATCTCCTAAACATTAGCTCATAATGAGTAATTTATCTTTAGGGAAGGAGCATTAACTTATGTCGAGGAGATTATTAGGCATTTTATTTATTTTTTTGATTGTGTTATATAGCACAGTACAAGGCTCCTACGCCCAAGATGCACAATATTCCCAATTTTACTCAGCTCCTCTTTACCTCAACCCAGCTTTAACTGGAGCAAGTGAGCTAACCCGAATAGGAGTAAATTATCGAAATCAGTGGCCTGGATTAGATCAAAATTTCAACTCTTTTTCCGCTTATATTGACCACTACCTTTTTGATTATAATAGTGGAATAGGTCTAATTTTCAATGGAAGCCAAGAAAGTCTAGCCAATCTTTCGACCAACGAAATAGGATTGTCCTACGCCTATCGATTGAAACTGGGAGAAAATAAGTATTTCAGATTGGGAGCAATGGGAAGCTACATGCAGCGTGATGCATTTTTTTCTGATTTAGTATTTGGGACTCAGATAGATATTATAAATGGTACAATCGGGGGGCTTACAGATGAGTTAAATGGTATTCCGATTGATAGTCATTATAGCTTTTTTGACTATAGCTTGGGTGGAATGTTCTATTCTAATAAGGTCTGGTTGGGAGTATCGGCACACCATATTTCTGAACCGAACATTTCCTTTGTGGAAGGTCAGATTTCCAAGCTTCCAATGAAGCTATCCGCTCAAGGTGGGATTCGATTTGCTCTGCAAGGGAGTAGAAGAAATTACATTACGCATGCTTATGCAGAGCGGTCAATTTCATTTGCCTTTAATTATAAACAGCAAGACCCCTTTAATCAGTTAGACGTGGGAGCACAATTGTTCTTGGATCCTTTAGTATTGGGGATTTGGTATCGAGGATTACCAACCAAAAACGGTTTGCCAAACAATGAGGCATTTATTGGACTAGTAGGCATTTCACTCGAGAGTGGATTGGATATTGGATACTCCTATGACGTTACTATATCAAAGCTTGGACTCAGAAATTCTGGTGGAGCACATGAAGTTTCGATTACTTATTCCTTTTTATGGGGCGATTCCAAAAGTCGAAATATGAGAGCTAGGACGATTCCTTGTTTTAAGTATTGACCTAGTTCTGGTCGTTTTGCAGTTTTTGCAAAAAAAATATTCAATTATATAAATTTTTTTTCGGGCCTGATTTTTCAGGCCTTTTGCTTTTTGTGCTCCAAAAAAAGTAATAGCCCCACAGCTTTTTGGTCTATATGAAATTCCGGAGAAATATTAGATTTTTTGAGTGCGATTTCATTTCTAGGCCTACCTGAGAAGTCCTTGGTAAATAGAATAATTATATACTTATTATACAAAATAAGTATTTTTAACGAATATAATTTTGTTGTATATGAATTACATAAAATATTGTTCTTAAAAATGAAATACATTAAAAGCGATTTATAAGACAGATTTTAAAAGTTAAAAGAGCTTAGTATTTAAAAAAATGATAAAAACAGTGAAAAAAGGTATTCGACAATATTGCATCTTGATTCTCACACTTATACTAAGTGTGAATCAAACTGCTTTTGCCCAGTTTACTTTTGAAATACCAAAACTAACCACAGAGAATTTTAGAAACTTTTCTATGGATGGAACATATAAAGAGCAGGAACTACCTGCTGGTATTTATATAATTCGTATCACTTCTTCCTCCAGTGATGGAAGTCTGTTTGAAAAAATAGGCGGAATTACCTTAATCAGATAGAATATGAAAAGTAGCTATAACTTTATGATTTTGGCTCTTTTGCTTATCGTTTCATACTCAAACGGATTCGCGCAAGACACTCAATATTCGCAGTTTTATGCAGCTCCACTTTACTTGAATCCTGCAATGACCGGCTCCTCAGAGATGACTCGGATTGGAGTAAACTATAGAAATCAATGGCCTGGGCTTGACCAGTCTTTTACTTCCTATTCCGCTTATGTTGATCATTACATCTTCAGCGCAAATAGCGGAATCGGATTGATCGTAAATAAGTCTCAACAGAGTATGGCAAATCTAAGTGTATCTGAGATCGGTGCTACCTATGCTTACCGCCTACGATTGGGATTTCGATCTTTCCTTCGTGTAGGAGGTCAAGTGAGTTTTGTGGATCGTGATGCCTACTTTGGAGATTTGGTATTTGGTAGCCAAATCGATGGTGCAACAGGAGCAATTGGAGATTTCAGTGGGGAAAATTTAGGAGAAGGTGCTCGTCACCAATTTATGGATTATGGCTTTGGGATGCTATATCATAATGAAAATGTATGGTTTGGTATTTCTGGACATCATTTGACTCAGCCAAATATTTCCTTCTTGGATGGAGCCAATAGTGCTTTGCCATTGAAAGTCTCCGCTCATGGAGGGGTGAAGTTTGATCTTTCTGGAGGGTCCTCTTCACAGTTTATGAACCAAAAGACAGGCTCTAAGGATCTAACACTTGCTTTCAATTATAAAAATCAGGGACCATTCTCTCAATTGGATATGGGAGCGCAGGTAAATCTTCAGCCTTTGGTATTGGGAGTTTGGTATCGAGGAATCCCGGTGGCTCAGAAAGAGCAGCCAAATCAAGAATCAATTATCGCTTTGCTCGGCATATCTCTTGGTGGTGGACTAGACATAGGATATAGCCACGACTTTACACTTTCCTCCCTAGGCAATGCTAATACAGGTGGTGCACATGAAATCAGTTTACGGTACAGCTTCTTAGCGGGATCAGCCAAAGGGAGAGGAAGAACATCGTCCATGCCTTGCTTTAAATATTAATTTTATAAACAATCCGATTTCGAAAGGGCTTTACTTGGAAAGCCCTTTTTTATGTCGAAAACATTACGTTTGATTTTAGGTGATCAATTGAATTTAGCCCATTCCTGGTTTGATGAGGTGGAGTCGAATGTCAGCTACCTCATGCTGGAGATGCGTCAAGAGACGGATTATGTGGAGCATCATATTCAGAAAGTGGTTGCATTTTTTCAGTCCATGCGGAATTTCGCCGATCATCTCAAGGGTGCTGGTCATGAAGTGTTGTATTTCAAGCTAGATCAGTCAGAAAACGAGCAAGACCTTAGAAAGATGATAGCTAAACTGGTCAAAAATGAAGGCTTTGATTCGTTTGAGTATCAACTTCCTGATGAGTATCGGCTAGATCAACAACTTCGACAAATTTCAGATCAGTTAGAAATCCAATCAAGGGCGGTAGGTTCGGAGCATTTTCTTACCGAGCGGGAATATTTACAGGACTTTTTCAAAGGCAAAAAGACCTTCTTGATGGAAACCTTTTATCGTCAGATGAGGAAAGATTTTGATATCCTCATGGAGGGAAAAGAACCCATAGACGGCAAGTGGAATTTTGATTCTGAAAACCGCTCAGCGTTGAAAGATAAACGTCTTTTGTGCAAGCCAAAACTTCATCCAAAATCTGTGAAGTTACTGGTGGAAATGATTGAAAAAGTAGGAGTGAAGACCATCGGGACTATTGATGAAACAGCATTCAACTGGCCTACAAGTCGAGCTGAATCACTTGAGGTCTTGGATTATTTTTGTGAAAATCTCTTGATCCATTTTGGAGATTACCAAGATGCGATGACTACCTGGGATCCTTTTCTTTTTCATTCGAGACTGAGTTTTGCAATGAATTCAAAAATGCTCTCGCCCTTGGAAGTGGTCCGAAAAGTGGAGAATCATTGGAAGGAAAGTCAATCCGAAATCAGTGTTTCCCAGGTTGAAGGATTCATTCGGCAGATCATCGGTTGGCGGGAATATATGCGTGGAATTTATTGGGCCAAGATGCCGGACTTTGGGGAATTGAATTTCTTCGGACATGATCGAAAACTGCCGGACTGGTTTTGGACAGGGAAGACCAAGATGAAATGCCTGAGCCATTCGATTACCCAATCCTTGGAGCAAGCCTATGCGCATCATATTCAGCGGCTGATGGTCACTGGAAATTTTATGCTTTTGGCTGCAATTGATCCAGATGAAATCGATCAATGGTATCTCGGAATCTACATAGATGCAATCGAGTGGGTAGAAATCACCAATACCCGGGGCATGAGCCAGTTTGCTGATGGAGGAATTGTCGGCACCAAACCTTATGTCTCCTCGGCCAACTACATTAAAAAACAGGGTAACTATTGTAGTCATTGCGTCTATGATCCCAACAAAAAAACAGGTGATGGAGCCTGTCCATTTAATTCACTTTATTGGCATTTTTACAACCGGAATCGAGATAAGCTGGAGAAAAACCCAAGAATCGGAATGGCCTACCGAACCTTAGATAAGTTGAAGGATAAAGCTGAGATTTTGGAGCAAGCGGAAAAGTATTTGGAAGACATCGAGAAGCTATAGGT
>CAWUWQ010000070.1:0-7516 GCA_963926065.1 uncultured Algoriphagus sp. | reverse complement strand
AAAGCATTATCCATTCCAAATACCACGAAAGCTCTATAGCTTGGTAACGTTTTTCGGCTTGTCGAAGGTGGCGATTTTAACACTGAACTCGATACGATGCACACACTTCACATTTTTGAAAAACTAT
Source organism: uncultured Algoriphagus sp. (assembly GCA_963926065.1). Lineage (GTDB taxonomy): Bacteria > Bacteroidota > Bacteroidia > Cytophagales > Cyclobacteriaceae > Algoriphagus. The sequence goes on along the minus strand of CAWUWQ010000070.1, from coordinate 7,389 downwards.
CATAAGAATCACTGAACCACCACTTTTGCCAAACCGCTATTAGTGGCTGGGCTTCTTTGTTTTCTGTCCGTTAGCAACATTTTCCATCTTGCTGAATTGGTGGACAAGCAACGCTTCCGTAACTGCAATATACACAGCAGTCGCTTTGTTTTGGTTTAAGAACTTGCTTACAATTTTCACATTCGTAAAAATATTGGCAAGCGTCTGTCGGCATTGTTTCCTCTTTCTTGTGTCCGCAGTATGGGCAAGTGATTGTTGATTGTAATTTGATTTCCATTTTATTTTTTGTCGGTTACGGAATATCCTGTTGAGTTGATTGCTTTTTCAATTTCGCTAATGTTGGTTTTGGAATCATCAAACTCTACAATTGCTTTTCCATTTTCGTATGATGCGTTTGAACTTATTATTCCTGTCAATTTATTTATGTCGTGATTAACGTGTACTTCGCAACTTGCACAAGTCATTCCGTTAATTGCAAACTCCATTTTTTGCATATTGGATTTGTCAACTACTATGATTTGCTTTTCTGTCTTTGGGTAGAAAATGCTTGAATAGTATGGAAAAGCAAGTATCACAAGTCAAATGCAGTTACAGTTCCTAAAAACATTTTTGACCGAATGAATTTTGGGTTTTCTTCTGATTCGCAATTGCAGTCAATTTGTTTTTTAGGTTTCAGTTTTTGATACCAAGCAAATCCAAGTACCAAAATTGTCAAGCCGATAAAATACGGTCTGAAAGGTTTAAGCCAAGAAAAGGTTGAAGCAAGTCCGCTCGTTCCTGCAATGAGAGCCAAGACTGGTGTAATGCAACAAAATGAAGCTGAAATAGCTGTGAAAAGTCCGACTTCAATTAGTTTGTGGTCGGTTTTCATATTTTTTCCAAGATTTTATTTTCGTCAAGTATTTTAAAAAACGGTTTCAGCATTTTTTCATATTCTTTTGTCAAGGAGTAAAAAATAGGTTGTGCTTCTCTTTCGGTTTCAATTAGTTTTCTGTCTTTGAGTTTTCGCAAATGTTGAGAAATTGCGGAAATTGTCATACCGAGAATGTCGCTGATGTCACAAACACAAAGTCGTTTTTCTTCAAATAGAAGAAAGAGAATTTTCATTCTGACGTTGTTTCCTGCCAATTCAAGTCCGTTTGATAAATAAATAAACGAGTCATTTAGGCCTGAAACTCTATCTTTGCAACGCTTTATTTGTTTAATATCTGCCTGTTGTCTTGTGCAAGAATTGTTGTCCATAAAGAATAGATAATTAATTTGTTTATTTAAGCAATTACTAAAACACAAAGTTTCAAAAATAATCCGTTTTGTCTGTCGGGTTGTGTCGTTATAGCTTTGCCACTAGCGATTGTATATCCGCAAGTCTTGCGGATATACACCCAAACTGGAATGCTATCCGCAATATTGCTGATACATTCTTATTAAAAATTCCGATCCTGCTTTCGCATTCCCTAATCTTGACCTAAAAAATATTTTTGCAAATCCGTTCTTAAAAAATCTTTGGTTTCGTTCAATTTTCACAATAGAAAATCCTTAAATCGCCCCCTATTATTTATAGGCAATGGCGGCACTTGATGGGCCTGCCAAATGGATTAGTTTGGTTGACTTAAAGCCAACAGCATTAGTCCATTTATTAAAATCAGCGAAGGTATAATCAAATCCTTTTCCAGTTTCGATCAGCATATTGATACTCATCATTAGTCCAAACGCATTCTTGCTTCTGTCGTCATCTATGATGCCTTCAATGGCGACAAATGCTCCGCCGATTGGTAAGGCATCGTAGGCTTTTTTCATCAACATCAGTTTGGTTTCTTCATCCCAATCGTGCAAGATATTTCCCATCACCAAGATGTCCGCAGTTGGCAAGGAATCTTGAAAGAAATCACCATTGGCAGTTTTAACCTGGTCTTGTAATTGGAATTTTTGAATGTTTTCATTTGCAACAGGTGCCACTGCCGCCAAATCCCAAGAAATACAGCTCATATGTGGCTGATGCTTGGCTACCATTAGAGAAAGTAAAGCTCCCGAACCGCCTACATCAACCAGAGTTTTGGAGTTAGAGAAATCAAAGGCTTGTGCAAATGCCATGAAGTTGCCCATTTGGATACCGCTCATCGCATGGATAAATTCTTTTAATCTATCGGGATCAGCATAAATTGCTTCAAATAAATTCCCTCCACTTTTTGCTTCGTTTTGTGGCAGTCCGGTAAGGAGACCTTCCTCCAAATTTCCCCAGAAATTGTAAAGACGATTGTTGAGCATTTCCAACATTCCTCCGATATAGGATTGCTTGTTTTTATCCAAGAAAAAATCACAGTCCTTTTGATTGGAATAGGTTGCGGTTTCCAACAAGCCTTCTCGATCTAGAAAACCGAAAGCAGTAAGCGAATCTAGGTAGTCATACAGATTGCGGTCTGTGCATTTTAATTCTAAATGAGTTTTAATGTCAGTTGCCGACATTGATTTCCGTTCTGCAAGCGTGGTGAATAGTTGAAATTTTACGGCGGATAAAAGAATTTTGGATGCCCAAAATCCAGTACCGATTTTCATGATGTTCTCCGGTGTGGGATGGTTCTCGTTGTGAATCATAATCTTTTTAATTGGTTACTGATGGCCTACTCTTGACGGTTTTCGGCAATCCCGTTTGACGTAGAATGAGTTCAATACGCCACTCAAAAATATCGCGCAGCTCAAAAATTCAAGGCTATGATATGCGATAGGATCCTGCCCAGATATATAGCTGGGTAGGTAGGCGGTTGGGGTGTTTTTTATCTGGTCTAGCTTAAAAAATCCCTTTTTTCGCCAAAAATTCAGTTAAATATAGCTTTTTAATCCGGCTCCATAAAATTGACCTACGCGTTCGATTCGCCATTTGCAGCTGATAATTTAGACTAGAGGCAATGGTCAGGTATTTAAAAATGAATGAAATAGTAGGAGTTATTTATCAAAATGAGTGTTTTAAAAAGAGCGAACTGATGATTCCTTAGCAGCATATTTATTTTTGAAGTGAATCTGTGTTAATACTTTTATAGGGATTTCGAATCATTTTTTCGCGTAGGATGAACTTTTGATCTAATTTTGTGATTGAACGTTCATTCAGTCATTAGGTATATGCATAGTTTATTAGATAAAAAGAAGTGTATCGTCCAAAGTGCGCTCGATTTGATTCAAGAGAATGGCTTTCATGCCAGTCCGGTGAGTCTAGTGGCGAAGAATGCCGGAGTTGCTGCTGGTACGATCTATACTTATTTTGAAAATAAGGAGGCATTGATCATCGGGATTTACGAGTACGTAGTCGAGGAAATCAAAAAATATGTCTCTGAGCGGGATGATCCCTCTTTACCATTCAAAGATCGGTTTTATACTTATTGGAAAAATTTAACCGATTTTTATGAGCTAAATCCTTCTATACATGGGTTTTATGACCAGTTTATAAAATCTCCTTTTAATTCTGATGAGATCCAAAGTAAACCTAATGTATGGCATGATTTCGCCTGTGAGTTTTTCGAATCAGGAATCAAGCAGGGAAAAATTAAAGCATTAAACCCAATCGTGCTTTCAATCTTGGTGAATTCAAATGTGAATTCAATCGTCCGCATAAAGCAGAATTTCAAAAAGAAACTTTCCCAAAATAAGATGGAGCTGGATGAAATATCCCACTTGATCTGGGATGGGATCAAAGTAGATTAACCCAAAAGCCTTTTTCAAATCAAACCTATTAATTAGTATATATATGATTATTAAACGTTTACTGTTGGGTGTGCTGAGTATTTTACTCTTTTCAAAAGCCGCCTTCAGTCAGGAAGATAGCACAGAACCCCAAGGCATCTTGACTTTGGATCAGGTGGTGGAATATGCACTATTTCGAAGTCCGATCATCCGACAAGCACAAATTGATCAAGAGATAGGAGAGCGTGATATCAAATCAAACCTGGCAGACTGGTATCCTCAAATCACAGCATCTGCCGCAGGAGCTTATAATATCAAACTTCTGCAGCAGGTCATTGGTGATCAGTTGATCACTTTTGGTCAGCCATACAATTCGAATGTTTTGCTTCAGGCGAATCAGACCTTATTCAACAGAGATCAGCTTTTCGCTTCGAAATCCTCAAAATATTATCGTCAGCAACTTCAGCAGATCATCGTCAATGCCCGGATCAATACAGTGGTCAATGTGAGCAAAGCTTTTTACTCGATTCTATTATCCGAGGAGCAAATAAGAATCCTTGATCAAAACCTAGATCGTCTGGAGAAGCAATACAAAGATGCTTATAGCCGATTCGATGCTGGATTGGTGGACAAGACCGATTACCAGCGTGCCTCGATTGCATTGACCAATGTGAAAAGTGATCGTAACAGAGTGGCAAATTCATTCGATGCTAAATATGACTATCTGAAGCAATTGATGGGCTATCCAGATAGTTTGGATTTCGTCATTGAATTTGATGCAGAAGGTGTGGCAGGAAAAATCGCTGAAGATGCGGCAGATCCATTGATGCTTGAGAATCGTGTGGAGTATCAACTTTTACAAACTCAACAAACACTCAATGAAATCCGGACTGGATATGAAAAATGGAATTACCTGCCTGAGTTATCAGCGTACTACCGATACAATTGGAATTATTTCAATTCAGATTTCTCCAACTTATACAAAACAGCGTATCCAGTTTCAGCTGTGGGACTCAATTTGTCAATTCCCATTTTCCAAGGAGGAAAGCGAATTCATAAAGTAAGAGTGGCAGAACTTCAAGTAGAGCGAGGAAATGTGGAAATAGAAAATCTCAGCAATCAAATTAAGACTGAATATTCCACAGCCCGAGCGGATTACAACAGTAGTGTCTACGAATGGCAGCTGATCAGAGATAATATGAAAATGGCGGAGGAAGTCTATACTATTATCAAGCTACAATACGATGAAGGAATCAAAGCCTATGTGGAACTAGTCATCGCAGAAACTGACCTTCAAACAGCTCAGATCAATCATATTAATGCATTTTATCAGGTTTTGGAAGCCAAACTTGATCTAGAAAAAGCATTAGGAACCATCAATTAATTAGAACCAGCATTAAATTTTATACAAATGAAATTATCATACAAACTTGTAGCTTTTTCCGCCTTGATCCTGGTGGGCTTTTCTTGCGGGCAAAAACAGCCTGAAGGACAGCAAGCTCCGGCTGCTGTCGTGGTCACGACTCATACTTTGGTGAAAAAATCCGTGACAGGCCTTGACGAATATCCAGCTACACTTGTACCGCTAAATGAGGTTGAAATTCGCCCTCAAATAGGTGGCTACATTACCAACATCTACATCCAAGATGGTCAGGAAGTAAAGAAAGGGCAGAAACTTTACGAAATCGACCGAAGCAAATATTCAGCTTCATTACAGCAGGCAAAAGCTCAAATACAAATCGCTGAAGCCAATTTGGCGAAATCTGAAAAAGATTACGATCGCTACAAGAGGTTGGATGCGCAAGATGCCATTGCAAAGCAGACCTTAGATTATGCTCAGACTGAAGTGCAGAATGCCAAAGCGCAGCTCAGCTCAGCAAAGGCGCAGTACGAATCTGCTGCTACAGATTATAGCTATTCAGTGCTAGTTGCTCCATTTGACGGTACAATAGGTATTTCCCAAGTAAGACTGGGTACTCAGGTTTCTCCAGGTCAGCCTGTATTAAACACGGTATCCTCAAACAATCCCATGGCCTTGAATTTCGTGATCAACGAGAGCGAGATTCCACGATTCAATAAAATGCTTAAGGCAGAAGATAACCTTGATTCCCTGTTTACAATTAAATTCAGTGATGGCAGTGTGTATCCGTTTACTGGCAAATTCACCACGATAGATAGAGCAGTAGGAAGACAGTCTGGTACAATCGATCTACGTGTTCAATTCGCAAATCCTGATCGTGATCTGATCGCTGGAATGACTGTTAATATTCAGGTTCTTAATGAAGATATAGGAGAGCAAGTGGTGATTCCTTACCGAGCTGTCACCGAGCAGATGGGTGAGTATTTTGTGTACGTAGTGCAGGCAGTTAATACCGTAAAGCAGCAAAATGTGATCCTAGGAACACAGATAGGTGATGACATCGTCGTAAGAAGTGGGGTCACAGCAGGTGCTAAAATCGTGGTGACTGGGATCCAGAAATTACGAGAAGGAGCTCAGATCACGGAGCAAACCCCAACCAAATAAATCATTTTTTCAATAAGACTTGATTACTAACTAATGATATCAGACGTATTTATAAAACGGCCAGTAACAGCAATGGTGATTTCGATCGTCATCGTGATAGTCGGTGTTTTAGCAATTTTAAACCTCCCCATCACCCAGTATCCTGACATCACACCTCCGGTAGTTTCGGTGTCGGCCAATTACACGGGTGCGGATGCGAGGACAGTGGAGCAGACAGTCGCTACACCAATAGAAACCCAAGTGAATGGTACGCCGGGGATGGCTTATATTTCCTCAAATAATACCAGTACCGGTCAGATGCAGATGAACGTCACCTTCGAAGTAGGGACGGATATCAACATTGCTACCTTGGATGTGCAAAATCGGGTATCTATCGCCGAGCCAACTCTCCCAGAGGCTGTTCGTCGACTGGGTGTCACTGTGAGAAAGCGGAATCCATCCATCATGATGGTGTTGAGTATCACCTCTCCAGAAGGATCACATGACAGTAAATTCCTTTCCAACTATGCCAATATCTTTATCAAAGATGCTTTGCTCCGTGTAAATGGGGTTGGTGATATCACAGCTATTGGTCAGGATTTCAGTATGCGTGTTTGGCTGAAGCCTGATAAACTGGCGCTATACGGTATTTCTGCAAGAGAAGTAACTTCCGCTATTCAGGAGCAAAACTTACAGGTAGCCGCGGGAAAAGTCGGAAGTATGCCACAGTTCGACTCTCAGGTTTTTGAATATCCAATTACTGTAAATGGACGTTTGGAAAGTTCCGAAGAGTTTGAAGACATCATCTTGAGAACAAATCCTCAGGATGGTTCCTTGGTTTACTTGAGAGATGTGGCCAGAATCGAATTAGGTCAATTTGACTACAGCAGATATTCAACGCTAGATGGCGAGGAAGCAGCGATTTTGCTCCTTTACCAAGCTCCGGGAAGTAATGCACTGGAAACCGCCGAAGGGGTATATGCCGCTCTGGAAGAGTTGAAAAAAAGCTTCCCTACGGATATGAAATACACCGTTCCATTTGAATCTGTATCAGTTGTGGAAGTGTCGATCAGTGAGGTAATGAATACATTCGTGGAGGCATTGATTCTCGTGATCATTGTAGTGTTCTTGTTTTTGCAGAGTTGGAGAGCCACTTTGGTTCCAGTTCTTGCGATCCCAGTTTCCATCATAGGTACTTTTATTTTCTTCCCTTT
>CAWUWQ010000069.1:0-6885 GCA_963926065.1 uncultured Algoriphagus sp. | reverse complement strand
TAACCATCGGCCTCCACCACTTTCCCTTCAAGTTTAGAAATGTTAGCCGAGAAGACGGGAACGTACAGCTCGCCGTATTGATCTTCACTGATTTTATAGGACACTTCAGATAGGCTTTTCCAGACATTTTGAGTCTGTGCGAGTATTGTACTGATGCTGAGCACAAAGAAACCTAAAGTCAATAATGATATTTTAATCATTTTCATATTACAAAATTATACTTTTTAAACTGATTAGGCTCTGGTAAGTTGCCTGGCAATACTAGTTTTATATGCTGTCCAAGCGGGAATTGTAGATGCCAGAAACCCCACGAGAAGTGCATAAGCAAGAATCCAAAGCTCTTCTGGAAGGAATATCCAAGCTTGTATCCCGGACACAATGGATTGTTCGTTTGAACTGATCAGCAGTTGAAGAAATCCATGCCCCAGTCCAATTCCAAGAAAAGCTCCAAAACAAGTCAGCAACAGACCTTCCATAAAGATCAAAATTACCAATTGAAAACGAGTGGCTCCTAAAGCTCGTAGAATCGCCAAATCATACTTCCGCTCTTTCAAGGAATTATACAAGGCTATAAAAATCCCAATACCGGAGATCCCGAGTAAGACAATAGCCAATCCTTTGAGCAAGCTTACCCCTACCCCAAGCAATTCAAAAAGTCGAGCCATCTCAAAAGCCGGAGAGGCCGCTTGCATAACGGTTCTCGAATTGATCATTCTCGGCAGCTGAATCGCCGCCATTGGGTTTCGATAGGAAATCAAAAGCGAAGTAATCTCTCTGGGTCGATCAGAATCTGGGAAGCCAGTCTGAGCGACTGGTTTCTGAAATGCTGCAAGATTAGGACTGCTTGACTCAGTTATAACGGTCGAGTCTGAAGTACTTTGCTCGTCATGGGTCAACCAGACAGATTCAATACTTGTCATGACCAAACGGTCTAAGACATTTCCTTGCTGGTCCAAAATCCCCGTAACCTTAAAATTATACTGATCATGGTCATGACTTCCAACACTGATCCCGTGACTTCCGGCAAATTCATCACCTACCTTTAATCCAGTCTGCGCAGCTACTTCATTACCTAAGACCACATCGAAGGGCTTTTCCCAAAGTATTCCATTGGTGACTGTAGCTTGATAACTTTTCAAATAGTCATAATTAGTACCCACAATCCGGAATCCTTTATAATTATCTCCGAGTGCAAGCGGGATAGCTCCCTTGATCAAGCGATTTTTAGTTAATTTTTCCGCCTCCTCCATAGGAATATTACCCGTAGGGAAATCGACGTGGTAGATACTCGAAAGAATTAGCTGAAGGGGACTGCCTTTAGCACCGATGACTAAGTCTATCCCAGCAGCATCTTTCGTCACTTTCTTTTCAAATTGATCTTGAATCAGCAACAAAACAGTCATGATCGCTAATCCTAAGGCTAAAAGCAAGATATTGAGGCCAGTGGAGAGTGGTCTGAAGGTCAAATATTTCCAACTTAGCTTTACTAAATTCATGCGGTAGTAACTTCAACAAATTTTGAAAAATGTGCTTTCACTCGCTGATCATGGGTGACGATTACTAAACCAGCACCGATTTTTTCTGCCTGACTTTTCAAAAGCTTAACTATAATCGATACATGCGTATCATCCAAACTCGAAGTTGGTTCATCAGCCAAAATCAATTTTGGATTGTTCACTAAAGCACGGGCAATGGATACACGTTGCGCCTCCCCTTCACTCAATGTCAATACGGATGAATTTGCTTTTTGGGCTATTCCAAGGTCTGTCAATAAGGTCATAAGATTCTGACCAGGTTTCTTTGAAAAATATTTAGCAAGTTCTAGATTTTCGATCACCGAAATAGCTGAAATCAAATGAGGTTTTTGGAATACAATTCCTATTTCATCCCCTCGAAATTGATCTAGCCGTTGGGAAGAAAGTTTTGAAAGGTCTATCCCATCAACAAGGACTTCGCCCGATTGAGGCTTCATCAGACCTGCTAATAGATTCAAAAGTGTAGTTTTCCCGCTTCCCGATTGACCCAAGATTAGAATTGCCTCTTTCGAATCAAGTTTGATATCCGGAAAAAAAAGAGTTGGTTGACTTGGGTGAGTAAATTTAAGCTTTGAAGTATAAAGTAGCATCTAAATTATGTTACAGGAAGTACAACTTTAAAGGTGGTCCCTTTGCCTTCCGAACTTTCAAATGTAATCTCACCATTTAATACCTCGACACATTTTTTCGCAATAGAAAGTCCTAGTCCAGATCCCTCAATAATCCCAACATTATGCGCTCTGAAAAATCTGTCAAAGAGCAGTATTTGCTCCTTTTTCGGAATTCCAATACCTCTATCTACAATGGTCCCAACGAGATTATTATCAATATACTCCAAGGTGAAATCTACTTCCTGCCCATCTTTTGAATATTTGGTTGCATTGGAAAGAAGATTCTCGAATATTTGATACAGCAATTCAGAGTCAGTGGTAATGGTCTTTGGAAGGTTGATCGTTTTTGAATTGATTTTCACATCATTTTCCAACCCTGCTTTGATCGTGTCTAGAAGCTCCTTAACAAATGCTCCTGTAAACATCTTTTTGGGCCGAAACTTCATTTGATTAGCATCAGCTTTACCGAAGAATAATACACTCGTTAGCAGGTTGTTCAGTATACGGACCGAATTCTCAATTTTCATTGCATGTTTAGCAATCTTCACCTTGAATGGATGTTCTTTATCACCATAGATTTGAAGAAGTTGAGCAGAACTTAGGATCGAGGTCAATGGAGTTTTGAACCCATGGGAGACATTGAGTACTATTCGGGATTTGAGCTCATTGATTTCACGTTCTTTTTCGAGTGCTTTGGTCAGTTCTTTATTGGCATCATAAAGCTCCACGGTACGTAGCTTAACTTTTTCTTCGAGCTCGTTATTTAGCTTTTGAAGTTCTTTCTCTTTTCGGTCTTTGAAGATCGCCAATTCGATAACCATGTTGAGTTCACGGATATTGAATGGCTTGATCACATAAGCACTTGGGTTAGTGCCGACAACTTTGTCTAAGGTTTCAGCATCTGAGCTTGCACTTAAATATACTACAGGGATATCATATTTTTCATTGATGATTTCTGTAGTCTTAATCCCGTCCAATTCTCCGGCGAGACTAATATCCATCATCACAATATCTGCATGGTTTTGCTTAAGAAGTTCCAGTGCTTTTTCGCCAGAATCTGCGATGCCTAGAATCTCATGCTTATTTTTTTCCAGTGCCTTTTGCAGCAGAAGGGCCGAGACGGCATCATCTTCTACAATTAGAATTTTGAGGCTAAACATTCATTCGGATTTGAGTGGATAATCTATTTAAATTTAAAACTACAAAAATTTTAATCTTAGATGGGAATTTGAAGCTTTACAAAAGTTCCCAGGTTTTTTTTACTCTTGATTGTTATTTGTCCTCCTAACATATTGACAAGATTTTTTGTAATGCTAAGTCCTAATCCTGTACCATCATAGAGTCGCGCGTTTCCGGTGCTTTCTTGCTCAAAGGGCTGGAAAATTTTCTTAAAATAATCTGGAGACATTCCTATACCCGTATCCTGTATTTCCATGATAAGGCTTGAATCCCTAAAGTCAATAGTTAGGACTATCTGACCTTCATTTGTATATTTTATGGCATTACTCAAGAGGTTATTCAGAATCATTTCTAAGAATCTCTTATCTGTTTGACCAAGAATCGTAGGCTGCCTATAATACTCTATTAGCTCTATATGCTTTTGCTTTGCGAGGGTTTTAAGGGGCATCACAATCGTCTTGACGTATTGAACAAGCTCTATCTCCTCATAGTAAATTTCCATTTTATTAGCCTCAATCTTAGCCATATCTAAAATAGAATTGATCGTCCCTAGAAGACGTTCTCCACTTTGTAGGATGATGTCCAGTTGAGAAATAAGCTCACTATCCTGTATCCTATTCATCATGATATGCTCAGTTCCCCCAAGAATACCATTCAATGGAGTCCTGATTTCATGGCTAATATTCGATAGTAGACTGGATTTGAATCGATTTGCCTCTTCCGCTTTTTCTTTGGCTTCTCGAAGTTGATTTTCGATGGCTTTTTCAGCCGAAATATCTCTGAAAACACAAAGCACTAGATTTTTGCCGTGGTAATCTTCTTGTATCAATTTCGCAAAAAGCTGCATTTCGAGTATTCCACTTTTCCACGGAAAAGAAGCTTCCAAAGAAATGCCTTGCGGTAGCTTTTTCAATATTTCGGGATCTTCCATTCCAAGATCTTTTTCACAGAAATCAGCTCTGGTGAAAAGCTCATTTATATTCCTTCCTGGTAATAAATCGGGGTTTTCTCCGGTGAGCTTTGCAAAAGCAGGGTTTACAGTTACAATCTCCTCAGCATCAAAGGTCAAAATTAAAGCGTCTTTGGAGCTATCCCAGACATTTTTGAATTGCTCTTCCGCAGCCATTTTCTCCTTTTCTTTCGTGTCAAAAGCGACTTTTAGCAATCCTAATTTTTTGAGCTGCTGGTAGAGCTCATTGATCAAAAAACCAACGCCAACCAAGAATAGAGCGGTTAAGATGACAAACCAAAATTGAAGGTAAAAAGGCTGTTTTATAGTGAATGGCTTTGAAAAGACCGTTTGAGAGAAATCAGCTCCTTCGTAGGATGATTTGAGCTCCAGCTGATAATTCCCTGCTGGAAGGTTATTAAAATAAAGCTTCGATGATTTTGGATCCCGAATGATTTCCCAATCCTCCTTTTCCAATCCTTGGAGTCTGTAGTGAACCCACAGCTCCTTTGATTCATTAAATCCAGGCGCCATAAATTCAGCTTGAAATGAATTTTCTGAGTACGGGACTATAATTTCTCCCGAATCATGAGACTCAAATCTCCCGACTTTATAAGAGTTAAGATGAATTTTAGGAGATCCTTTTACGTGGAATTTTTTCTCAGGAAAAAAAACTGACAAACCTTTTTGAGTCCCAATAATGATTCTCCCAGATTCACTTTCGATCAAAGCTCCTCGATTGATTTCATTGCCTATTAGACCATTACTCTCATCGTATCTGATAAATTCTTTTTGGGTTAGTTTGATGAGTCCGAAATCTGTCCCTAACCAAATATTGTCTTTAATGTCCTTGAGAATACAATACACAGGACTATCAATCCGCTGACCGTTCAACTCATAATCAACCACTTTGCCATCCTTAAAGATTTTTAACCCCATATCCGTCCCGATCAGCATCCCTTGATCAGTCTCCAATATGTCAAAGCCTTGAACCACTACGAACCTATCATTTTCTTGCAAAGCTGGCTGATCAGTATATTTTTTACTTGCCATCACTACTATTCTCCCGTCTTTTAATTTAGCTGCCTTTCTAAGGAAAAAGATGGGTTGATTGATAATCTCTTGGATTTCCCCAATAAGATCTCGCTGGTATAATTCAGAACCTTTGGCTGATTTTGGGGCGATAAAAACTGATTGTGGTCCTACTAAAAGAACACTATCCCCTTCCACTTCAACAGAAGAGATCGCTATACCATTTGGTGGTTTGAAGTGAACGGTTTTGCCGGTTTTTGGAAAATATTTACCAACTCCACCCAAGTTTGCCGAAAACCACACCTCCCCAGATTTTGGGTCCTGACTGAAATTCACTATTCGTTCCTGTGGCGTACCGTCTATAAATAAATCCTTGTATATAGTGGATATCTTCATTTTGGAAAATTTTTGGATGCCATTGTTAAATCCAAAAAGAAAATCCCCTTCCCCTAAATCCAAAATTGCAGATATTTCTTCAGCCATCAATCCCACCTGAGACCTTCCGTAATTCTGAAACTCTAAACTATTAATATTAACGACTCCCCTAGAGGTGGCAATCCAAAGAATTCCTTCCCTATCAATGAATCCTTCATGAATATAAAATGAATTCACCAGGTTATTTAAGTCCAAGATTAATGGGGATTCATTATAGCTAGCGGATTTCCGGAGTTGAGAATTGAAATAATAAAACACGTTATCATCCTTAAAAAACAGACCGAAGTATGGCTCTCTCAAAAAATCAATTTCAGAGATATTAGTGTCGATAATTGTTGTAGGCTGGTCAAATGCCGGCCCCTTAGCTAAAAAATTACTGCCCAAAAAATAGAATTCGCCGGAATATGGAGACTGCCTAACAAGCAATGGAGCGCTTGGGAGCTTTATCCCCCCCATTTCTATTTTTTGAAATTTCGCATCTACGAATGTGAACGTCGCAATTTTAAAGAAAAAATAATTCTTTTGATCAATAGTTGACACAGAAACCAAATTCCCAAACTTGGCGAAATCTGGCCTCGGAATCTTCTTAAATTCTTTACCACCAGAACCCCAAGTGAGTAGAATCACTTCATTATCAAGAAAAAACTGCTTGTCTTTAGCTTTCCCTTTTACAAAAAAATTAATCCGATTACTCTGTTTGGTGCCGAAATCAACCGGCAAAATTACCTCTTCCCATTTACCATAGCCTCCTTTAAAAAATTTTGGTAACCCATTTTGGTTATACAGCCAGATGATACCATCCTCATCAATTAGAAGGGAGATCTTAAATTCAAACTTCGCAATAAGGGAATCAGGTAAAGCATACGTTTGAATCCCATCCGAATAATAAATTCCTCGATCAGTAGCGAACCACATCCTCCCCAGAGAGTCCTGTTCTACTTTTAGAACATTTTGGACAGGTAAACTCACTCCCTTTGGAAAGGTGTTAAACTTGAAGTTTTGGGATAAAACCACTGAATTACTGCCTAACAGTAGCAGCAATAGTATTCCAACGAAGCGGACTAAATTCATCATCGGAGCAAGGTAAAAAGATTTATCAAGTTAATTTAAGCCGAGATAGTTAAGCTTTTCTTTTGTAGGCGGG
>CAWUWQ010000068.1:0-3437 GCA_963926065.1 uncultured Algoriphagus sp. | reverse complement strand
CAAATCATGTATACAGGCTTACAACATCTTCATTCCGGAATCGCATATTTAGCGCTTTTATCTCTTATTATCGTTATTGCTTTGATGCTTGTCGGAGCGCTGACAGGTCGCGATTTTACCGAGAAAGACAGAAAGATTGCGATGATCGCATTTATTTTTGCCCATATCCAATTATTGGTTGGCCTGATTCTTTATTTTGTTAGTCCTTTAGGTTTTTCTTTACTTACCAGTGGGGAAGCAATGTCCGATCCTGCAGCTAGATTGACTGCTTTGGAACATCCGCTTATCAATATCATCGCAATTATCGTAATCTCTGTTGGATACATCCGAGCTAAAAAAATGACGGTTTCTAGAAGCCGATTCCGAAGCATTTACATGATGTATGCGATAGGACTGCTTTTGATTCTTTCTCGCATTCCTTGGGCGAATTGGATGGCATAATTCGAAGATTGGTTGTCGGTTGTCAGTACGTAGATACCGTTGACTCATTTTGTCTATGAAGCTTATGTTTTCAAATATGATGGGTTTAAAAATTGACATTTAAGCTTGGAAGAGAATCACTTGAAAAACAGCCTCTGATGTTGGATGCTATATTTTAGATTTAGCTGAGCTATAACCGATAACCTCCAACTGATAACCGAAAACTGCTATTTAATAACGTGCTTTGCTATTAAATACTCTGCACAGCGCTCGCCGTCCATAGCTGCTGAGACGATTCCTCCAGCATAGCCAGCACCCTCACCACATGGGTAAAGCCCTTTGATCTCAGGATGCTCGAAACTCTCCTTATCTCTAGGAATTCGAACAGGAGAAGAAGTTCTGCTCTCCAAACCAATCAATTGTGCCTCATTGGTGAGGTATCCTTTCATCTTTTGTCCAAAAGTTTTGAATGCAAAAGCCAAACGACTAGAGATAAACTCCGGAAGTACTTCTCGCATCTCTACCGAATTCAATCCTGGCTGATACGATGTGTCCAAAAGGGAATCACTGACTTTTCGATTCACAAAATCAACCATTCTCTGGGCAGGCGCTACCTGAGTTTCTCCGCCGGCAACCCAAGCCTTCTTTTCGATCTCAGCTTGAAAATGCATTGCTGCAAGTGGACCGTACTTTTGATATTGCGGAAGATCTTCCAATTCCACTGCCACGACCATTCCCGAATTGGCAAATTTACCATCTCTTCGACTTGGGCTCATGCCATTCACGACCAACTCACCAGGTGAAGTAGCAGCTGGAACTATAAAGCCACCTGGACACATGCAAAAACTAAATACTCCTCGCTGCGTGCCTTTATAATCTGCCTGCTGAACAAGGGAATAAGCTGAAGCTGGCAGATACGGTCCACGGTCAGTTTCACAGTGATATTGAATCTGATCAATAAGGGATTGACGATGCTCGATTCTTACGCCCAAGGCAAAAGGTTTTGCCTCGATCAAAATCTTTTTTGCATGAAGCAATTCAAAGATATCTCTGGCAGAATGTCCTGTGGCAAGAATTACTCCTGCCCCTTTAATCGTATCTCCAAGCTGTGTTTTGACTCCAATAATTCGATTCGAATCTAGAACAAAATCTACAACCCTGGTTTCAAAGTGAATTTCTCCACCATGATCCAAAATAGATTGACGCAGATCTGCCACCAACTTCGGGAGCTTATTTGTCCCAATATGCGGGTGAGCGTCCACCAGAATATCCTCTGTGGCACCGTGTGCCACAAGAATTTCCATGATTCGTCGGATATCTCCTCGTTTCTTGGATCGGGTATAAAGCTTACCATCCGAATAGGTTCCAGCTCCTCCCTCTCCAAAGCAATAATTGGAATCTGGGTTTACGACATGGGCCTTATTAATCGCTGCTAAGTCACGTCTTCTGGCTCGGACATCTTTTCCTCGCTCGATGAGAATGGGCTTTACTCCTAACTCAATCGCCCGTAAGGCTGCAAAAAGTCCTGCCGGTCCTGCTCCTACAATAATGATTTGGTCTGAATTTGCAACTTGCTGGTAGCTTGGATTATAATCCAATAAGGAATTGGGGCTTTCTCGGATAAAAAGTTCAGCCTGTATATTGACTTTGATGGCTCTACCTCTAGCATCAATGGAACGCCGAGTTTGTCGGGCAAAAGCTTCTACTGTATCAGGCGCTAGTCCTGCCTGCTTTAGGAGAACTTTTTTAAAAATCTCAGGATTATAGGCTTCTTCAGGACTAAGCTGAATGGTAAATTCTTTTTTCATGGTAAGGTGTTTATCCTTAAAACAGAAAATTGTGGGTAACTAAGATAAGCTCATTCCACAATACATTATTAATATTTGATAAAGCTAGTTTAATCGGTCTAAAACCTCAAATCGTGAGGAGTTCGAAATAAATTCAGGGACTATTGATTTCAAATGACCCACCAGCTCATTATCAGAATTTTTATTTACTAATTCCATGAAAATATCAATTTGACCCTCAATTTTATGATAGGAAGAAGGTAATACTTGGGCGATTTTGATTTTCGGGTTGTGAGTGATTTTTACAGTCTCAAAATCATTTAACAACTCTTCAAATAATTTCTCTCCTTCTCTCAAGCCTGAAAACACAACCTTAATGTCTACGTCTATTTTCTTGCCAGAAAGTTGCACCATTTTTTTGGCTAGGTCTAAAATCTTAATGGGTTCACCCATATCGAAAATATAGATTTCACCACCTTTTCCCATTATTGCTGCTTCCAAAACCAATTGGCAAGCTTCTGGAATGGTCATGAAATATCTGGTAATCTCTGGATGAGTGACCGTGATCGGACCACCATTCATTATTTGCTTTTTAAATAGTGGAATTACAGATCCATTTGACCCTAAAACATTACCGAACCTAGTGGTGATAAACTTAGTATGGTAGTTATTGTGATTTTTCTCTAAGTATTCATTCAAAGCTTGAACGTACATTTCTGCTGCTCTCTTACTTGCCCCCATGACATTTGTTGGGTTTACAGCTTTATCGGTGGATACAAAAACAAATTTATCAACCTTATGTAAAACTGATATATCGGCTAATATCTTAGTCCCAAGAACATTACAATGAATTGCTTCCTCTGGGTAATTCTCCATCATAGGCACATGCTTGTAAGCTGCCGCATGGAAAACTATTTGAGGTTTATATGCTTTAAAAACTTCATGGACCTTTTTCTTATTCCTAACATCTCCCAAAACAACTTTGATGGAGCAGTGAGGATAATGTTCTTTAAACTCTTGCTGTACATCATACAGAGCGGACTCAGCAATGTCGAAAAGTATCAGGAGTTTGGGGTCGTAATGTGAAATCTGTCTACATAGCTCAGACCCAATAGAACCTGCGGCACCGGTCACCAAGATAATTTGACCTGCCACCTCTTCATGAATTCTCGGGTTTTCCAAAAGGATTGGATCCCTACTTAACAAATCTTCAATCTTAACTTCTCGAAT
>CAWUWQ010000067.1:0-2642 GCA_963926065.1 uncultured Algoriphagus sp. | reverse complement strand
TTATTAATTTAAAAGATTGATGTCAAGCACAACTGAATATAGAATTGAAATCCCACGCTCGGGAATACTTTGAAATTCTTATACCTTTTCTTTATCCTCCTGATCATTTGGATCTGTAATTCTGTAGAAATCCCGCTATTGACTAACATTGACGGCCTCTATTGCGGTCAATTTTATCTGGCAGTCCTGAATTTGTATATTCAGACGTGACTTTAACTTTGGGAAACGGTCGGTTTTCTGGCATATCAAGCAAGACAAAAGCATACCGCAATTTGGGAAAGGACATATGAGATAGTGGGTACAGAGGTCAAATTAATGAATGTGATTGGACGGCAGAATTTAATCCGAGCATTCTCCTCCAAGGGAACTTTAAATATGTAGCAAGAGGTGGTGATTTAGCCTGTCCAAACAAAAAGATCGGCGATATTATCTATGTTTATACTCGTTCAAAATCAATTTGACCTAGCTGATTACCCGAATTTTAAGATCAACCTAAAATTTCTCTCCTGTGAGAAAAATCACTGTACAGAAGATTTAGAGAAGTTAATTTTAATAAACATTTAAATTCTCCATGAAAGCGATTTTACTCATTCCTGTTTTTTCAATTCTTCTGTTTTCTTGTCAACCAGAAAAAAGCGCTTCCGACAACTCCTCTAGTGAAGTGGATCAAAAGGTTAGTGTTAAAAGTATTGGAGCAACAGAATTTCAAAATTTGTCCAAAGAGGCAAATTCGATTATTCTCGATGTACGAACTCCTGAAGAAGTAGCACAAGGCAAAATTCCAAATGCGATCGTGATTGATATCTACGATTCGGATTTTGAGACAAAAGTCACCCAACTACCAAAAGAAAAATCAATTTTAATCTATTGCTCTGCCGGAGTGCGAAGTGCAAAAGCTGGTGAATACCTTACCGCAAATGGTTATACTTCAGTTTATCATCTTCAAGGTGGACTTGGGGATTGGTATAAGAATGATTTTCCACTTGAGAAATAAGGTTGAGTAAACTCAGATCGTTTAAAAAGCTTTATCTAGGTCTTCCAACAAATCATCCAAGTGCTCTAATCCTACAGAAACTCGAATAAGATTCTGCGGTGTCAGCGTATTCGGACCTTCAGAGGCCGCCCGCCGTTCTATGAGACTTTCAACGCCACCTAGACTTGTAGCATTTGTGAAATAATGAAGTTTTGAAATCAAATTGTTTGCAGCTTCAGCTCCACCTTTTACTTGAAAAGATAAAATGCCCCCAAAACCTGTCATTTGATTAGCTGCGATTTCATGCCCAGGATGACTTTTCAACCCAGGGTAATAGACTTCTTCTACTCCAGCATGTTGACTTAAATAATCTGCCAAGATGCCAGCATGTTCTGCATGGCCTTTCATTCGATAGGGTAAAGTCTTGATACTTCTGCAAAGGTAATAGCAATCAAAAGGTGAAGGAACGGCACCTCCAACACGCTGCACTACTCGAATTTTCTCCCAAAACTCATCGGTTTTTTTGGTGATCAAAGCACCTCCCAAAATATCACTATGACCTCCAAAAAACTTTGTGCTAGAGTGCATCACCAGATCCGCTCCAAGATCGATTGGATTCTGAAAAACTGGTGTAGCAAAGGTATTATCACAAGCTAGCAACGCATGATGAGCTTTTGCAATGGCTGACACCCCTCGGATATCAGTGATTTTCAAAAGTGGATTGGAAGGACTCTCCACCCAAACTAATTTCGTGTTTGGTTGGAAAGCATTCTCCACATTTTTCAAATCTGTCATGTCGACAAATGTGGCTTCCAGAACGCCATTAAAAAGTTGGAGTATTGCATTTTTGAGCCCGTGGTACATATCGTCTGGCGCAATAATATGTGAGCCAGGTGTTAAAGCCTGAAAAACAGCGACTCCAGCAGCATTTCCTGAAGAAAAAGCCGCGGCATCAGCACCCTTTTCAAGTCCAGCTAAGACTTTTTCCAACGCATTTCGATTCGGATTATTGGCTCTGGAATAAATCATCGAACCCTCCTGATGAATAAAAGTGGTGCTAAGGGTGATGGGCTGAATAGCCGGTTTTTCTGAATCGGTGATAATATTTCCTCCGTGGATTGCGAGGGTTTCGAGTCTCATACTTTGTTTGTTAATAGCTGAAGATGAAATTACCACTATTTCGGTTGAGCTCGAAGAAAATTCGTAAAATGACAAAATCTATTGAAAAACTTTTGTGTCCATTCCAACCTTTTGGTCCCAATTGACCTCTTCCTTGTAAAACTCCACAAATAAGTTTTATTCAAATCAATCAGGAATTAATTCCAAATCGAATTTAGCAAATACCTCTGGAGCATGGATTTTGGTAAACCCTGACAGAAGCCTACTATTTCAAGGCACCACGATGCAGGCTTTCTACAGAAGAAAAATAAATGATAATATCTCAATCTAAGTTGGAATCATAGGGAAAGAAAATCTAAAAGCCTTCTACCCAACAATAGGAATACGATTCTGGTAAACAAAAAATAGCCGATTCATCACCGGCTATTTTATTTTCTTTAATTTTTTTACGTGGCACTTAATATTTTACTCTAAACACCACACTATCTAATCCGATCCACCGACTTTACCAACGCTTCGTCTTTACGGATAAATCTATTGGCTAACATAT
>CAWUWQ010000066.1:0-3510 GCA_963926065.1 uncultured Algoriphagus sp. | reverse complement strand
GAAGCCAAAAAAGTATAGCAACAAATTTCCATTTCTGTTTTTTTCGGGAGTATTAGCCACGGTTGGACTAGTGGTGGCAATGGCTCGTTTTGGATATGAGGTAATGCCTAGAAATTCTTTGTCAGATTGCAAGAAGCAATTTGTAAACACCGAAAAGGAAACTATGGGATTTGAGTTCTGCGAATGTATTCATACCAGCGGAAATCCTTTAGATCAATGTTTGGAAGGTTATGAAACTACCAAAAAAGAATTGGGGAAATAGATTATTGAATCGCGACTTGTGAGCCATTTATACAATGTGGGTGGAAGAAAATTTTTCATTTGATTAGGCCTTGGAGCAATGCTCATTATGAATTTTCAAGTAAATTAGAACAGATGGTAGTTGTTGCTATTCGGTAGGCAATATTGGCTTTTGGAGTTTGGAGACACTCAAAATTCAAGGATTATTTAACTATAAAAACGATGTGGAGACTTTGAACAAAGTGATGTTGTACATTCAAAGAAATGAGCATACAAAAAAGTTGAAAGTGGTAACTGGTACTCAAAATGGCAATCCGATTACTGATCAATTCAGAAATGATATTAATGTGATAGATAGAGAATACTCGAAAATCAAGATCGATTTCATAGAATTAGATGATCATTTTGGCCCTCAGCTAATTAATAGATTATCAAAAGAATGGAAAACCCCTATCAACTTCATGTTTATCGGTTCACCAGGGGATCATTTCCCTTTTAAAGTGGCAGATCTAGGAGGAGTTAGACTGATAAATTGATCGAATTGGCATATCAACCGGAATAAAATCATTAATCCCTTCTGAATACCTCAATCAAATTCTTCAAAATATAAGTGGCATTGTGGATCATTTGGGGACTTGTAGATTTTCTAGCAGGCGTGCTTAGAAGGAATAATATTACTTTCATTTAATTCTTAAGGGTTTTAAAAGGGCATTAGACAAAAAAAAATGACCTAACAGCTGCTTTTATTCTTGGAGGAAAATGGCGGTCTCAATAATAAGATTGAATCTTATCCAAGTAGAAATATGAAGACCAAACTCCCGCTTATTTAGATTCGTCCTCCTCACATCTATAGATTCACTTTAATTAATAAAGTTTTGGGGATCTAATAATTCAAGAAGAAAGTCTACAAATAAAGATTCAATACACAGGATAATCGACCTTATAAATTCCAAGCATTCATACTTTCTGAAAGCACAGATAAATGGCCCCTTACGTTAAAAAAGATCTTTATCCCCTTAGATCAATTCTATCCATGGATTTTTTAGAAAAGTCCAAAACAACTAATTAAAATAAATTACACCTAACCAAGGTTTAGAAAAAGGCTAGCTGACCGCTTCTTATGTGACTAATTCATCCCAAATTTAGCAAATCGCTTCCAAGCTTTTTTCCTACCTTTGCGCTATTCTAAGTTTTCAAACCAATCCATTACCAAATGGCCCTCAAAAAAATACAATCTGCTCTAATTTCAGTCTATTATAAAGACAATCTTGAACCAATAATCGCTCTTCTGAAGCAGCACGGAGTAAAAATCTACTCAACAGGCGGTACTCAGAAATTCATCGAAGAACAAGGAGCTGAAGTCATTCCTGTAGAAGAATTGACTAGCTATCCTTCAATTTTTGGTGGTCGAGTGAAGACACTTCATCCAAAAGTATTTGGCGGAATATTGTATCGAAGAGATAATGAAGGCGATCTAGCTCAAGCAACCGAGTACGATATTCCAGCAATTGACTTGGTGATCGTAGATTTATATCCTTTTGAGGAAACTGTAGCTTCTGGAGCTTCCGAAGCTGATATTATAGAGAAAATTGACATTGGAGGAATTTCTTTGATCAGAGCGGCTGCAAAGAATTTTAAAGATGTAATCATCATCGCTTCAAAAGATCAATACTCCGAATTAGAGGAAAAATTAACTGCTCAAGATGGTGGATCGACAATGGAAGACAGACGTTATTTCGCTGCTCAAGCATTTCAAGTATCCTCTCATTATGATACCCATATTTTCAACTACTTCAATCAGGCGGAAAACATCCCTTCTTTGAAAGTGTCTGAAAACAAATCCAAAGCCCTTCGTTATGGGGAAAACCCACATCAGTCGGCACATTTCTTTGGAGACTTGGAAGCACTTTTCGATCAATTGAACGGTAAAGAACTTTCCTACAATAACCTTGTAGATGTTGATGCTGCAGTAAACCTTATTGCCGAATTCAAAGGTGAAACGGCATTTGCAATCTTAAAGCATACCAATGCTTGCGGTGTAGCTTTGGCGCCAACCGTCAAGGCCGCTTACCAAAAAGCATTTGCAGCAGATACTACTTCGGCTTTTGGCGGGGTTTTGATCACCAACCAAACCGTAGACAAAGAAGCAGCTGAAGAGATGCATTCGTTGTTCTTCGAAGTTTTGATCGCCCCTGCTTTTACGGAAGATGCTTTAGCAATATTGAAAGGCAAGAAAAACAGAATCCTTTTGGTTCAGAAAATGGGACTTCCAGGTACTAAGATGATGAAGACCTTGCTCAATGGAGTAATCGAGCAGGATAAGGATTTGGCTACAGAAACGAAAGCTGATTTCAAGGTTGCTACGAAAAAAGCACCAACTGAAGCAGAGCAAGACGCTTTAGTCTTTGCAGCAAAAATCTGTAAGCACACCAAATCAAACACGATCATCCTGTCTAACGATACCCAACTTTTCTCAAGCGGTGTAGGTCAAACATCACGTGTGGATGCTTTGCGCCAAGCAATCGACAAGGCAAAAGCTTTTGGTTTTGACTTAAATGGAGCTGTGATGGCTTCTGATGCCTTCTTCCCTTTCCCAGATTGTGTGGAGATCGCTCATGAGGCTGGAATCACAGCGGTAGTTCAGCCTGGAGGCTCAATCAAGGATCAGGACAGCATAAACTATTGTGATGCAAATGGAATAGCCATGGTGATGACGGGAGTGAGACACTTTAAGCATTGATTGGAGCTCCAACCTTTAAGTTCTCTTTTTGACCTCGAAGGTTTTGTTTTATTTAAGTCCATCGAGGTTCTAAAAACCTCAATGGACATAATTATCAAGACCTTTGAGTCCCAATTATCCCGGAGCTCGAAGGTCTTTTTTTGAATCGAAAAGTGAGTTTTAAGAACTCATTATTAACCAAAAAAAACCACTGTTCTTGCTTATCTGTTCTTAACAGTCTTTTCCTTTCATTTCCCCATACGAATCCACTATTTTGCAGACCAAATCAAAACTGGTTTTTAACCGCATTTGGCACTTAGTACTTCATTCATCCTATGAAACCGCATCAAATTAAGCTATACAATACCCTTTCCCGAGAGAAAGAAGATTTTAAAGCCATTAATCCCCCATTCGTTGGGCTATATGTATGCGGACCAACTGTCTATGGAGACGCACATTTGGGACATGGTCGGCCAGCGATCACGTTTGATACCGTCAATAGATACCTGACTCATTTGGGTTTCAGAGTTCGCTATGTTCGTAACATTACA
>CAWUWQ010000065.1:0-22074 GCA_963926065.1 uncultured Algoriphagus sp. | reverse complement strand
ATTGAAAAAGAAAATCCCTCCAACTGCCACAACTAAAACTGGGATAATTTTTAATGCCGTCGTGACTACCTGAAGATTACCCGAAGATCGAATAGAGAAGGCATTCAAGACTGTCAAGCCCCAAATCACACTTAGCGAAGCGGAGGCAAATAAGAAAACTGAATCTTTTAAAGCTGGAATAAAAATGCTTAAATATCCTGTGAAAGCCAAAGCAATGGCCCCATTGGTGCTCCATATAGACAACCAAAATCCCCAAGCCACGATAAAAGCTGGCAATTCACCAAAAGCGGTTTTGGTATAGGCATAGGAACCGCCACTTTCGGGAATGACTTTGCTCAATCGGCCCATCATATGAGCTAGGGTATAAGCTCCCACAGCTGCCACAATCCAACCCACAAGGCTAATTGCTCCAAAATTAGCCAAGACCGCTGGAAGGGTAAATATCCCTGAACCGATCATTCCTCCAGCCACCAAGGAGATTACTGTAATCAAACCCAGCTGTCGAGAGGATGAAGTTTCTTTCAAAAGGAAATTTGAATTGGGTGGAATTACTTATTTTGGAAGCAAACAAGTTAATTAGATAATTGAAAGCATACCACATACATCCCGATATTACTCAATCTGAGACTTTACCTTCTTCATTTTACCGCTCTAAAACAGTTTATGAGGAGCTGGTAGAGAAAGTATTTGCTAAGACTTGGCAGTTTGTGGGCGATACAAGTTTGGTCTCCTTGAATCAACAAGTTCATCCATTTCATTTTTTGGAATTTGGCTTGGAGGAGCCCATGCTTTTGACAAATGAAAATGGGAAAATCTCATGTATTTCCAATGTCTGTACACATAGAGGGAATATCCTTTGTCATGATCCCTGCAAATCAAGACAGATTACCTGCGCTTATCATGGACGTCGGTTCGATTTACAGGGAGAATTCCAGCATATGCCGCAGTTTAAGGAAGCACAAGACTTCCCAAGAGCAGCTGATAATTTACATCGCTTCCCATTGAAGCAATGGGGGCCTTGGCTTTTTGCAGGTTTGGATGACTCGATGGATTTCCAATCGGTGATCGATGCGATGGATAGCAAGGTCGGATTCCTTCCACTCCTAGAATTCAAAGAAGATAAAAGTCGAAACAAGGATTACTTGGTAAATACTCATTGGGCATTGTATTGTGATAATTATTTAGAGGGCTTTCACATTCCCTTTGTACATGACAGTCTCAATGAAGCCTTGGACTATGGGAAATATGAGACAGTTCTTTATCCGCATTGCAATCTCCAAGTCGGTCATTCGGCAGGAGGGGAGCACGTCTTCGATTTGCCAGTTGGCCATGAAGATTTTGGAAAGCAAATCTCCGCCTATTATTTCTGGGTCTTCCCCAATATGATGTTCAATTTTTACCCTTGGGGTTGCTCCATCAATATTGTAAAACCAGTCGCTCTAAATCGAACCAAAGTCAGCTTTCAAACTTACGTCTATGATGAATCCAAGCTAGACACGGGGGCTGGTGCTGCCTTGGACAAGGTAGAGCGAGAAGATGAATTTGTAGTGGAAGGGGTATTTAAAGGGATGTCTTCCAGAGTCTATCAAACGGGGCGCTTTTCACCGAAAATGGAGCGGGGGGTTCATCATTTCCAAGGATTATTAGCTTCATTTTTAGCCAAATGAAATAATAGATGGCTCAAGGATTATTCCTTGGGCTATATTTAATCACACAAAACCAATTACCATGTTTGATGGTCGGGACTTTCCCAAATCGCTAGAAGAATCACTTTTTGAATCCTGGTTGGCACAAGGTAGATCGAGTAAGATTTCCTATGCCTACATTCTTATTATTTGGGATGAGGTTGAAGGGGAATATTTACCTGTGTTTGTTGAGGATCGATCAGAAATAGCCAGCTATGATCGCTATGGTGAGTCTGTTGGAAGGCAATCCCTCGTAGCTGCATACGACTTGTTTTCAGGATCGCGAGTAGCGTAGATAGCAGTAATTCTTTTAACGGTCCGCTTCCATTTTACCTATTCACCTTAAGCTGTTTTGTTTTTTAAGTGTGACAAATTGCACTGACTTTCATGCCTGTGATTCTGTCCTTGCAGTACAAAATCATAGGTATGAAAACACTCGAAAAAAACTACACTGGGGATTTAGGAATTTCCGCGAGTGAAGGCTCAATAAAGAGAAATCCATTTATAGAAGCTCATTGGAATAAATCGTATAGAGAAACTACCGAAGCGCAATTGGGATGGTATGAAAATGATCCGAAAGTTATGCTCGAGTTGATTGATTCCTGTAGGGTATCAAAAGATGCACATGTGTTAATTGCTGGGTCTGGAAGCACACTTTTGGTAGATAGGCTTTTGCAAAAAGGGTATTCAAAATTGATTGCCACCGATATTAGCGAAGTCGCCTTAACTAATCTGGAAGACCGAATCGGACCCTCAGCGATTACTTATGTTACAGATGATTTGACTAATCCAGATACTTTAAAGGCGATTGATCCTGTAAGTATTTGGGTGGACAGGGCCGTGTTACATTTCTTTCTGGAAGATTGGGAACAATCAGCTTATTTCTCGTTACTCAAAGAGAAAGTTTTACCCGGCGGTTATGCGATTTTTGCCGAGTTTAACCTTTCAGGAGCTATCATGTGCTCTGGCCTTCCAGTTTTGCGCTATGATGTAGAAATGCTTCAAGAAAGATTGGGGTCGGATTTCTCTCTAATGAAAAGCTTTGAAGCCGATTTCATCAATCCATCTGGAGGAATAAGGCCTTATGTTTATGTGCTATTTCAGCGGAAGACATGATGTCCAACTCTGATTTAGCTTTATACTTTTGCCTGCTTGGCGGTAAATTTTACTATATTTTTTCCCGTAGAAAAGCGGCCATACAAAATTGGGGTCTGATATTCCTAGGCTATTTAAAGTTATTTCATTGACTTAATCGAATCAAATCCCATATTTCGAAAGGGGGTAATGAAGGGCTTACTAAACAGCGTTTAAATAAAATAGTATGAAAAGAAAACCGCTTACCAATTCTTACTGTTGAAAAATAAAGCAAAATCCATATTTTCAAGGAGCTAGGCTCAGCACCTATTATTTTTAACCATTTAACCCGAATAAAAAATGAAATATAATTATGTAGGTAAAACAGGCTTATTGGTATCAGAACTTTGCTTTGGAACCATGACTTTTGGTGGACAAAATGCTGGTATATGGGAATTGATGGGTAAGCTTCAACAAAAGGAAGTAAATGAGATGCTATCTGCCGTCATCGAATCCGGGATCAACTTTATCGATACTGCAAATGCCTATTCCTTTGGTCAATCCGAACAATTATTGGGGCAGGGATTACTTGATCTTGGCGTAAATAGAGATGAGGTTATTATAGCTACCAAACTCTTGGCTAGGATGAATGATAAGCCAAATAGTACCGGGCTATCTAGATATCATATTTTTAATTCAGTGGATGCCAGTCTGAAGCGGCTCCAACTGGAATACATGGACATCTTGTATGTTCACGGAGTAGATCCAGCGACATCATTGGAAGAAATAGTGAAATCCCTCAATGATGTCGTGGCTTCTGGGAAAGTAAGGTATGTTGCCATTTGCAACTGGCCGGCTTGGATGGTAGCCAAAGCACAGGCAATTGCTGAATATCGAGGATATCAAAAATTTATCGGCTTACAATATTATTACTCAGCTGTCAGCAGAGATATCGAACATGAGTTGATTCCAATGGCAGCAGCTCATGATTTAGCCATATTTCCTTGGAGCCCATTAGCTGGAGGATTTCTTACAGGCAAATTCACTCGGGAAGGAGCTGATGCAGATTCGAGGAGGGCTAATTTTGACTTTCCTCCGATCGATAAGGAAAAAGCCTACGATTTGGTAGATGTCATGGGTGAAATCGCAAAAGAACAAGATGCCAGCATCGCACAGATTGCTTTGGCTTGGGTGAGACAACAGCGGGGAGTGACCAGCACCATTATTGGTGCGAAAACATTGGCCCAGTTGAATTCAAATATCGCTTCAATCGAAGTTAAATTAACTGCGGAGCAGTTGGAAAAAATAGATCTGATCAGTCCACTGCCGATGCAATACCCTGGCTGGATGGTCGATCGCCAGTCTAACTATCGAAAGTAAAAAAAATTAGAATTTGATCCAGTCTGTCTCTTCGGATTTCTCGAAAAGTGCAGACTGGAATTTTTTGAAAAAATTATTGATTCTATTTTTCAATTGTTCTTTATATCTTTTTAAAGCAAGGACTGCTATCCAGTTAGATGCAAATGATCGCATGGACTCATTTTACTTTTTAAAATATTTTAATAGAAAGCGCGCTCTAATTTTTCTAGCCTTATTGTTTTCATTTGTCGGCTTTGTTAATCTTAAAACCAGTAGAGTTTACCAGATCTTCCACGGTAAGTATCAAGAATTTCGAAAAGAGCGAGTATTCATTTTATCTGCATTGTATGGATAAGTGCCGAGATGAGGCCATTCGAACGGAGGCAGCAACCGTTTTAATCTTAGGGGTAGCCATTATGAATAGGGAATCTAAAGGAATTGGCAATTCAATTCAGGAGGTGTATGAAACTTGGAAGGCCCCATCTATCTCACGTCCCTCAATTGATCCTCACTGTCAATCACCTTTTCATTGTATTGTAGCGTCCAGCCCATGGATTTAGTTAGGATGTAGACGTTGAGCAACTCACTCAAAAGTCGCTCTCTGGCATCTTTCTTAAGATCAGATGCCTCAATCGTTTTTCGAACCTGAGTCCTGATACTAGTTTTGATTTTGTTGTAGTCTTTACCTTCAAACTGATTAAGGTAATCCTGGGTGACATCGTAGTACTCAAACTCTGGATAGATATTGATTACCGGATCTGGAATACTAAGAATAGTCAGGGTTTTAGATTTTTCATCAATTTTGGTCTGGAGCTTTCGAAGATCATATTCTACAGTGGCTTTGGTATTGACTACTATGAGTGCCTTCTTATCTGCACTGACTAGATTGAGAAAGAGTTTCTGAGAATTTTTGTAGGTAAAGACCTGCGAGTAATTGCTTTCCGTCACAATTAATTTACCGACCTGCTGAATCTGCTGTTGGATCATTTCAGAGTTCGTCTCCAAAAGCTCTTGGGAAGCATTTTTTTCAGTAATAAACCAAAATCCACCCAGTATGAAGGCTGCTGCTAAAAATCCAAAAAGAAATCTGGTCATAGGTAAAAGGGATTGATTGATGGTCTAAAAATAGTAGAAATCGAGGAATGGCGATGATCTATTATATGGTTATACGGAATTCTGTCAGTATCCTTACTTCCTTTGCTTTACTAGATGGGTGACAGGTGTCCGATGACCGATGTGCGCCAAACTCAGGTTTTAACCTCATTTGTTAAATGTTAAATACCCTTACTGGCAAAGTAGCGTACATTCAAAATCTATTATTCAAAGATTTGGAAATTGAAAAATAAAACCGAGTACCTGCCCAGGCTTCCTAAAGGCTCACGAAAGCAACCAAAAAAATGATTTTTGACTAGTGAGATTTCGTTGAGAGTATGACACGGAAGGAGTCAAATTTAACATCAGATATAGGAGAAATGCCTACAAGCTTGAATACTCGATACTAAATCGCTCGATTAGGGTAACCGGTTGGAAAAGGAATTAAATATCATTAGACCGAAACGGGCCGTTAAAAATTAAATCGTGCTGAAAGTAAGATGATTCGTGTTTCTTGTTTCGAATAGAAATCTTGGGAGAAGCTATTGGTCCGAGAATTACCAGCATATCTTCTCGTATCAAATACGTCTCTTACACTCAACGTAACACTACCTTTTCGATCCAAAAATGATTTTTGAATACTGCTATCAACGTAATATACTGCAAGACTTTTTCCCTGAGCCTGAATTTCCGGTGACTCATAGTTAGCGGCGATCTGAAAATTGAATCCAAAAGGGAGTTTAAAGTCTTGATTCAATTTTGCATTCCAAGTGAATCCTTTATTGGTAAATTCTTCGTTGATATTTGAAGCATTCACTTCTATTCCCGAAAAGGTCAACCCTCCATTGAGCGAGTACCAATCTGAGATTTCTGCAGTTCCGATGAATTCTACCCCGTATAATTGTGCAAAGAGCAAATTATCAGGCTGGGAGTAAGAAATCCCGTCTTCTACAGTCGTGATGAAATCAATTTGGTTATTGATTTTTCTATAAAACACATTAGTTGTCAAGCTAACTTTTTCAAAATTTGCCAAGTGTCCCAATTCAAATGAATTAATCATTTCAGGAATCAGATTTGGATTCCCTCTTCTGACATTTAGACTATCTGTGATATTTGGGAAAGGATTTAATCTCCAAGCTCTTGGACGATCTATTCTACGACTATATGTGAATTTGATACCGTGAGTTTCATTAACATTATAAAGTGCCTGCGCACTTGGGAAAAGATTAAAATAGCGTTGCTGATTTGCTTCGTCAGAATTATAGAGATAAGTGTCTACTCGAGTATATTCTCCTCTAAGACCAACTCCATATTCAAATTTTGATTTCTTTCCAGCGTAAATCAAGTAACCTGCATGGATTTGATCCTGATATACAAATCTGTTGCTGACTGCAGGATTGGTAACAAAATTTTGACTGCCTTCATCAAAGCGTTGGTAGTTAAAATCATTATCAAACTCTCGGATGTTGGACTTCAATCCAGTTTCAAAAGTCCCATTTTCCAGCGGTTTGATGTAGTCTGCCTGAATGACTGTTATGTTTCTAACTTCATCTGTAAAAGCTCGTTCTCTACCCGTCAAATTTTCAGGTAAAGGCTGTTGCGTTTGGTTGAAAATGTCAATATTCTGAGTCTTAAACTGATTCCTATAAGAATGACTGGCCGTAGCTCGGAACAAATGACCCTTTCCTCTGAAATTATGCTCAAAAATTAAGGCATTATCAAGGCCATCATCAGTTTCATTTTCGTCGTTTCTTCGAACGTAGTCAAAGTTTTTACCCATCCGGACTTGCTGCGCAAAAAGTGTATTGCGCTGGGTGGTTTCACCCGCTTGAAATACCCCCTCGTAGCTCAGCGTATTGTTTCCGAAATTGTAATCCAAGCCAAAGTTGAAGTTATTGCTCACATCCAGATCTGAACCAGTGGTATTCTGTTCTAGAGTTTCGTTGTCTTCAAAGATGACACGTGTGGATCTTCGTTCGCCAACAGACTTCCAATTTCTGTGGTTAAAGCCTGCATAGAGATTTAGATTCAAATTACGATGGTTGATTCTTCCGCCTATGTTGGAGCGGTTTCGAGTTCCATAGGTTCCTTCAAGTCCACCGTGAGTTCCAAGTTCGATTCCTTTTTTCAATACAATATCGATCACGCCACCTTCTGCCTCCGCATCATAGCGCGCATTTGGATTATTGATGATTTTGATTTCTTCTACTATACTTGCTGGTAATTGATCAAGGTTCTGCGTCAAGGAAGAATTCCTTCCATTAATCAAGATATTGGTGCTGGAACTTCCTCTCAATGAAATTCCTCCATCATCACTTACAGAGACAGAAGGCGTATTTCTCAGAATATCCAATAAAGTTCCTCCGGCATTGGCCAAGTTGTTGTCTGGAGTGATAATAAGTCCCTCCAAAGTGGTTCGGACAGGAAGCTTGGATGTTGTGACGACTACCTCGTCCAGATTTTGGCCTTCACTTATAAAACTTAGCTCCCCTAAATTGATGGCGCCATCGACTAGAAGATCAGTAACTACTAGATCTTGATACCCGATGAAAAATGCTTTGAAAACGTACTTTCCTTTAGGAACGGTCAAGTTGAAAACTCCGTCCTCATTAGTATCTGAATAGGCTTCAGGGCTAGTATTATCTAAATTTCCAAACAATGCCACTTGCACATAGCTTACTGGCTGCTGGGTTTTTGAATCAATCAGTTTGCCAGAAACCTTACCTGTTTGTGCAACTGATTCTAAAGGGTTAAAAATGAATAGAAAAAAAATTAATACTAAGGAAAGTAATAAAGTTGATTCGCTTTTGGTAGTATTTGATTGCATAGTCACTTGACTCACTTATATTTTGTTGATTCTTTTAATTGAATCATTAAACAAAAAACACTCTATTGGCCGAGTTGTTTAATCTTTTTGATAAGTGGTAGAGATTCGAAAGTGACAGTTTTTTTTGATCTTAATCAGTTTCTCATGGTATTCTTCTGAACAAACAGAAAACGAAGGTATTTTGACAAGTTCATGTGAGTATGAATAATCCCTTAAAACTGAATTATAGTAAGCCTGCTTCTCCCAACTTTCCATTCTTGAATCGATACTCGCTTCATTTTATGATTTGGAGTTTAAAAGAAATCATTAGATAGCTATCAATAAAGAAAATTATCAATATCAGGTTTGATACATAAATAATTTTTGGGATTATGTTGCCACTCTTACCATTACATTTTTAACTATTTCAAATTTGCTCTATTTTGGAAAGGTTAAATAATATAAATATGCAACAAATAAGATTTTTATCTCTATCCCTTTTGCTTTGGATAGCAATTCTACCTACTAGTTTCGCACAAAAAAACCCCTTTACTACTGATGATGCGATCAAAGTAAAAGGTTTAGGCAGTCAAAACTTATCAGATGATGGGAAATACCTTGCTGGAATACTAAGTGACGGTAGTGCTAGATTTGGTACGGATCATTTTAGATTTCAAGATCCAAGCTACCTTAATGTCTATACTGGCGAGCTGATTATCATCAATACAGAAGATGCTTCGGAATTAAGACCCTATACCGGAAAATCCAAAATCACTTCCATTGCCTGGGCGCCAAATAATAATGAAATTGCCTTTTTGGAACAAAAAGGAGAGAAGCTCCACCTGATGATCTATAATGTCGAGCGGAAAAAACTCCGGGAAGTAAGCATTAATGGAAACCCTTTGCTCTCAAACGATGATCTTACTTGGACCACCGATAGCAAATCACTTTTTGTTTCTATGCGGGATGCAGCTTGGATGACTAAAGCTATGGCACAATACAATGAAGCTACCAAAGGTCCGATCGTAGTCTATGATGGTTCAAAGCCCTTCCTGAAATGGGATGAGATCAGTAATACAAATAACCTTAGAGAGCTGCATCTAGTGAATGTGTCAAATGGGACGTCTACAAAGCTCTTGAGTGAATCAACTTACAGTGGAATCAATGTGAGTGCCGATGGCAAATATCTTATTTTCAACGAAAGCTTTCCATTAAAAACTGCTTATGAGCGGAATAAAGGAACAGAATATCAAACTGCTTACTTGAATCTGGCTACGCTAGACTCTGCTAAAATCATCTATCCACGGAACGAGAAAAGACGAGACTTTAGTTGGTCTGAAAGTAAAAACAAGTACGCATGGGTTGATTCGGGCAATGTTTATATCAAAACATTGGGTGTAGATGACGTGAAAAATCTGACGAAAGGCAAAGAATACACAGACGAGGAAAAGAAAAAGGAAGTGAAGTTTTCCATGATGGCTTGGAGCCCACTGGAAGGCCAATTAATACTGAGTTCAGAGAAAGGCTATTGGTTAGCTGATGTAGTTGGAGACAACTTAGAAATGATATATGAATTACCAGAGGATAAAGAAAATGCTCCAGCTTTAGAGTTTTTAAATTGGTCCCAAGATGAGCGCTACCTGGATTTTGCTTATTCCAGTAAAGAGAAATGGGAGCGGGGCTTCACACGATTTGATTTAGAAAACAAGCGAATGGAAAACCTACTGGTAGATGGTAATCTTTATTCTAATGTTCAACATGCTAAAGATAGATCTAAGGTAGTAGTAAGTGTCTCTGATGGAAATCTGCCGCCTAATGTGATGGCTACGGATGTGAATTTCAGTTCCATGAAAGCGCTCACAGATCTTAATCCTTGGATGGCTGATAAGAAGCTAACTCGATCAGAATTGATCACTTACCGAAATGTGGATGGCAAGGAATTAAAGGGGGTTTTATACTATCCAGTGGATTATGAGCTAGGCAAAACCTACCCGCTTGTATGTGAAGTCTATGAGCAATTCTTTGACAATGGCTATAACCGGAATATGAACCTGATTGCAAACCATGGATATTTCGCACTTCGTCCTTCTGTCGATTTAGAAATGGGTTATCCCGGAGAAGCTTGGGTAAAAGGCATTACCTCAGCAATTAATAAATTGGTAGATGAAGGAAAGGTTGATAACGACCAAGTTGGAGTTCATGGCGTGAGCTATGGTGGCTATGCCACTTCGCTCTTGATCACACAGACTGACCGATTTGCGGCAGCTATCAATATTTCCGGAAAAGTGAATATTATCAGTTTCTTGGGTGATAGCCCCAAAATAGGAACCCGAAATTATTCAGCAGCAGAAAACGGCCAAGATCGAATAGGAGGTTCGCTATGGGATGAACCTTTAAAATACTTTGCGACCTCCGCCGTTTTGTATGCTGATCGGATCAAAACGCCTCACTTGATTTTGACAGGTGAAGGGGATTGGAATGTACCGGGCACAAATTCCCGTGAGCTTTATTATGCGATGCGTCGATTAGGCAAAGAAGTGGTCTGGGTGAATTACCTCAATGGAGGCCATGGCGCTGGAGCAGCAAGTGATGAAGGGGATTTTCACGATCATTGGAATCGAATCTTTGATTTTTACGATAAGCAGTTTAAAAAAGCAAAAGAGAAGAAAGAAGCTGGAGCCAGCCAAACGGTGGAACAGTGAATCAGGGAGATGGGAATAGGGATTAGGGATTAGGGAAAAGGGATTAGGAGATTAAGAGAATGGAGAATATGAGATTCGTAATTAATGACTATCCCCAAATCACTAAGAATCCTAGAACTTAGAACCGACAACTGAGAACAGATAACTGAGAACCGACAACCGACAACCGACAAACCAATGAATTTAACACATACCGTCAAAGCTTTCCAGGAACTTACTGTAGACGAACTATATGCCTTATTAAAATTACGAAGTGAGGTTTTTGTGGTGGAGCAAAACTGCGTGTTTCTAGATCAAGATGATAAGGATCAGAAATGTCACCATCTACTTTTGTACTCAGGAGATGAATTAGTCGGTTATAGTCGATTGGTTCCTGCCGGTCTGTCCTATCCCGAAATGGCAATTGGCAGAGTGATTACTTCGGCATCGGCTAGAGGAAAGGGATATGGCCGAGTCTTGATGGAGTTATCCATTGACTATTGTCAGAAACTTTTTGGGGTAGGGGATATTCGTCTTGGCGCACAAACCTATGCTTTGGGTTTTTATGCTTCCTTGGGCTTTATTGCTGATGGGGATCGCTATGATGAGGATGGAATTGAGCATATTGAGATGGTTAGGAAAGGTTAGAGATCAAGTATTTTTTGTTCAACTAGTAGTTAAGAGATTGTGAATGATGAATTTGCAATCTGTCTATGGGCTTTAGGCATCATTCTTGGAGAAATAATTATTCAGATCACCCCTAATTCCCATAACAAATACTCCTTTCGGATGTTAGATCCTATGTTGCGAGGGTTGAGTCTGGCAAATTGTATCAAAAAATTGATTTAAAAGAGAAACAAAATGAGTTCAAAATTTTTATCTAATCCCTTAATGAGTTGGGATATTTCTAATCCAGATTACAACTTAATAGATAAAAGATCTGTGGATATCAAAGTGCTCAACAGTAAGACCATTGCTAATAATTGGCATGTTGATTTTGTGAAAGAATTATCAATCAGTTATCAAACACTAGTATTGACCGATTTGAAGCAGACAATCCTATGGGTAAATGATGGATTTCAGTCAATGACCGGATATTCTCCTGATTACGCCATTGGGAAGAAGCCAGCATTCCTTCAGGGTCCAGAAACCTCAGAAATAGTAAAAAACAGGATTCGTAAAAAGTTGCTAAATGGGGGCCGCGTTTCAGAAGTAATCACAAATTATAGAAAAAATGGCAATCCATATGAGTGTCATATTACCATCATACCCTTGCTTGACTCTAATCAAGTGATTACTCACTACCTAGCTTTAGAGAGTGCTGCAGCGTAGACTTGGAGTAAATTATTTATTTGCAAGTCTCAGTTTTTTTTCCTCAGAAAAATTTAGCGATTAAAGTGTCTATAGTGTGAGCTGAGCGGGACAAGAATGATCTTCAGGGTATTATAGCAAATAGTTAAGTATAGGGGTAGTGTCGAAACAGGGCTGGGATAGTCATTAGGACTTCCCCCACCACTCACTTTTTTTGCGTCGCTAGATATCATTCATTTTTGAATTAAACTTCTCTTTCTTCCATTTTCACTTTTGGGATCAAAATTGATCAAAAGGCTTTGCCCTAAATCAGCTTTCAAATCGCTAGGAATACTTTTTAAATAAACCACTTCAGACGATTTGATCTCTTTGGCTTATTTACGGGCGATCCGAATATTAATTAAGCTAGTAGAGTCATTTTAGTAAATGTCCTATTGATACTCTTGAAAAGATTGACTGCAATCGCAGGAATCAAACCGTTAAAACTTGTGAGTAGCGCTGCGGAGGCACAGACCTTGCTAAATCATTTAATGGGATGAATGAGGCGCTATAACTCCTAAAAATTCGCTGAAATCTAGCTTCACAAAAGCCTATCTTAGGACTAATTCAAGAATCTTATTTATATTCTTGCAAATTAAAATCGCTATGAAAAAGCTTTACCCAATTATCATTTTTCTTGTTGCATTTACTTTTTCTGCTCAAGCTCAAGACAAGCACTATTATCAGACAGAATTCTCTAAAATGGAATTCGCCAAAAGAAGGAATAGGATCTATGATGAAATTGGAAACAATGCCATCGCTGTGATTCAAGGAGCAAGTGGGATTCCGGGATTTAGCGTATTCCGACAGTCCAACACCTTTTTCTATCTCACTGGCCTGGAAACAGCTCGTTCTTACCTGATCATTAACGGTAGAAACAAGCGATCTACCCTATACCTTCCACATCGAGATGAGGGAATGGAAAGCAATCAAGGCAAGGTCTTATCTGCTGAGGATGCTGAGTTGGTCAAAGAACTTACAGGAATAGATCAGGTGAAAGGCATTGAGTTTTTATCTGCTGATTTGGTTGGATCAGGATTAATCAAACCTCCTGGACCGATGCTTTACACGGAATTTAGCCCTGCAGAAATAGGAAATGATAGTCGGGACGAAATTCTTTTTGGGCAAGCACGAAATGCTGCTGATCCATGGGACGGAGGTGCTACACGAGAAGCTGAATTTATAGGTAAACTGAGTGGTAGATTCCCTCAATTTGAAATCCGTGATCTCACACCAATGCTCGATGCCATGCGCTTAATCAAGAGTGCCGAAGAAATCGCAGTGATCAAAAAAGCTACTAGCATCGCTGGATTGGCAATTATTGAGGCAATGAGATCCACCAACCCTGGTGTGTATGAATATCAATTAGATGCTGCTGCGAAATACATTTTCTATATGTATGGGGCACAGGGGGATGGCTATCCATCGATCATAGGAGGAGGAACGAATGCCTATATGGGACATTATTTCCATAAGACAGATCCACTAAAAGATGGCGATCTGGTATTAATGGACTATGCACCGGACTATGAATTTTATACCAGCGATGTGACAAGAATCTGGCCCGTTAATGGGAAATTCAGCGAAGCACAGAAGCAGCTATACAATTTCATTGTGGCTTATAGAGATGCACTTTTTAAGTATATCAAACCCGGTGTCACTGCCGATGAAGTCTTGGACAATGCTGCTGCCGACATGAAGGAATACCTGAAGGATAAAACCTTTGTGAAAGAAAGCCATTTGAAAGCCGTGCAGGATGGATTGAAATTTCGGGGACATTTCCAGCATCCCGTAGGAATGGCTGTTCATGATGTGGGTAGGGTACGAGGAATTCCATTGGAAGCTGGAATGGTTTTTACCATTGATCCAATGATCTGGTTGCATGAAGAGCGACTCTATATCCGAATCGAGGATGTGGCTTTGGTGACTGAAAATGGAGTGGAAAATCTAAGCAGTTTCGTTCCTTCGACTTTAGAAGATGTGGAAGCCACTATTAAGGAAAAAGGGTTGATCGAATTTAGGCCTGCCATCGACATCAGCTCCATTAAAAACTAATTAAATCTTCAACACTTTTTTAAAAATCTGCAATGAAAATTTGATTAATCACGCTACTCTTAAGAGCGCCTTTGCTTTTATAGATACTTATCCCAAAAACCCTAAGATTGATGTGGGTTTCTATCAGTTGAAAATCGAACTTTCGGGCGATAGGGATGAAATCTAATGCGAAGTAACCATCGATGTCCGATACCTTGGCGATGGAATTGAAAGTCTAAGATTGGATCTAGAGCCAATTTCTTACGAGCCCTTTTTCGCAATACAAAGTATCAAACCAAAATAGCATGAATTTATATTCCCATTAAACTGTTGATTAATTGGCAGTAAGACGTTTGCTACCCCGCCAATTAAATTAATTCCAATGAAGCTATATATAAAGAATATGGTCAGTTCTCGAAGCAGGATGATCGTCGAGGAGGAATTTCAAAAATTGGGAATCCATCCGATGATGGTGAATTTGGGAGTGGTTGAATTGGTAGAAGAGGTAAGTCTGGCGCAAAGAATGCTGCTCAAAGCAAACCTCAAGAATTCAGGTTTGGAGCTTCTTGAGGATAGGAAAAGTATCATTATAGAAGGAATTAAAAATACCATTGTCGAAATGGTCAATTATTCGGATGAGCTTCCAAAATTGAATTATTCCAGATTTATAAGCGAAAAACTAGGCTATGTATATGCCTATCTCGCCAATGTTTTCGCTGAGGTAAAAGGAATTACCATCCAACAGTTTATCATCATTCATAAAATAGAACGAGTGAAGGAACTCCTTATTTATGGTGAATTAAATCTTACGGAGATTTCCTATAAGCTACACTACAGCAGTGTGGCGCACCTTTCCAATCAATTCAAAAAAATCACCGGGTTGACTCCGTCTTTTTATAAGCAAATGAAGTATAAGAGAAAGCAATATTTGGAAATCTTATAGCAAGCATCTTCCAAGTTTAACTTTCTGATTTTTGAACCTGAAATTATAGCAAATCTAAATGTGGGATTTATGTAACACAATTGATTTGAATAGTAACCAACTTAGCAATTGAGAATGAAATATCCATTTTCTTTAGATTGACTGCATCCATCTTTCAGAAAAATGTAGCAATCAGCTCGCTTTCATCCTAAACTTTAGCGAACCTAAGTAGTTTAATTGATGCCCCTGAATACCCTAGAAGAAACCCATTTTAAGGTGATACAGCGTGTGTTTACCGTAATAGCTCCGAAAGTCAAAATGATTATCAGGAAATATTACGCTAAAATCTACTAAACCACCTTTGCTGATTATCCTGAAAAGAGAGAGAATTAGCACTAGTTGAAAGCGAGATAGTTCATCAAACATTAATAAACAAAGGCATGTTCCTAACAAGAAGTTGGAGAGAGCAAAAAGTGATGCTGAAACAGCGATTCACAATTTTACTGGATTTGGATTTTGAATACCCAGAAGGTCAAAAAGAGCAGATGATGGAAAGTCTTTCTAAAAAACTAGAAAAGACCAGACCGGAATTGGATCTGATTTTCGCCGAACTTCAAACTTATTGAATGAATAAAAACCTGCTTCCAAAACAGCTATTCTAGAAAAGGATAGCGGTCCCCGAGCGAAAACCAATGCACAAATGCAAAATATAAAATTCGATAAAACAGGTGCTTCTGAATTTTCTAAAACCCTGCATTTAAGGGTCAATGAATACTTCAAAACAAGCAAAAAAAATAAACATGGCGATCGCAGCATGGTGGTTAAAACCATTTTCATGCTAGCCACTTTCTTTATTCCACTAGGCTTTATCGGCTCAGGATTGGTCACCAGTTCCTTGCTACTGTTTGGCCTCTATATCCTCAGTGGAATGGGTATGGCTGGCATAGGAATGGGAGTGATGCATGATGCGATTCACGGTTCCTATGCCAAAAGCCCCTTAATCAACAAATACTTGGGCTACACCATGAATCTGATTGGTGCCAATGCCAATGTATGGCGAATCCAACACAATGTACTTCACCATTCCTATACCAACATTGATCATGGGGATGATGATATTAATGCGCCATTTTTCTTGCGCTTTTCCCCTCATGCTAAGCGCTATTGGATCCATCGTTTTCAGTACCTCTACATCTGGTTTTTTTATGGACTATCGACTATTTCTTGGATCACCACCAAGGATTTTGTCAGAGCCAATCGTTACAATAAAATGGGCTACTTCAAATCTAATGGCAATTTCAAAAAAGAGCTGTTGAAAATTACGAGCTGGAAAGTGATTTATTATTCCTATGCCTTGATATTACCTTTGATTATGGTGCCGTTGCCGGCTTGGATCATCATCTTGGCCTTTTTGTCCATGCATTTTGTGACAGGAATCTGTATTAGTTTGGTTTTCCAGACCGCACACATCCTTTCAGAAACTTCCTTTCCTCAACCTGATGAACAAGGGCAGATTTCCGATGAGTGGATCACCCATCAGATGGCTACTACCAGTAATTATGCGCCAAAAAGCAGAATCTTTTCCTGGTTGATTGGAGGATTGAATTTTCAGGTAGAACATCATTTGTTTCCAAACATCTGCCACATTCACTATCGGAAAATCTCCAAGATTGTGGCCAAAACAGCTCAGGAGTTTAAAATTCCCTACCTGGAAAAAAGAACATTTTTGATGGCGTTAAGTGATCATGTGAAAATGCTTCAGCAATTAGGAAGAGCGTAGGAAATACGCCTTTCACCGAAATGGCAGCTAAGGTTTCTTCGAGGGCTACAAAAGAAGTAACCCTCGGATTTTAAAAAGAGAAAGCTTTGAAGTCATCATGAGAAAACTAGAAAGCTTTAAAATTGAAAAGTCTGCAAATTGAAAGATTACTTCAATACAGATTTTTTACAAAAGCCCCATGGGGGCGAAATATTAGTAGCCACGGGTTTTAACCCGGGGTATTTGAATTAATTGAGATTTTCCTTCCCGCCCGAAATTCCCATTTGGAAAACTAACGTGTATGCGGGAGGATGGAAACGGATCTATTTTTTAACAGCAGAGAATACGGAATTACCGCGAAAAAAGGAAAGTCATTCCGAGTGCTAAGTTTTCTTTAATCTTCTATTTTGTCCCGTTCAATGATTTAGTGCAATCTCCACCATTTCCTGAAAAGTTTGCACCTGATTTAGCCTATCCTGAGCATTGACAGGGTCTACTCGATCGTTCAGCCGGGTAAAAACATGCAGTTTAGAGTCAACCATCTTGATGTTTACTTGATTGGATGGACTTACTCCTTTGTAGATCAGTACTGCGCTTACCGGATCTGCACTGAGATCCTGAATTGATTTATAAACCTTCAGCGAAGTTTGTGACGGAAGATCAATCCCCTTTTGAAGGTCTAGACGAACTTTTTTGATTACTTTTTGAAGCTCTTGGAGCGTTTTTTGAGGTAGATAGGTGTACCAATAGCTTTTTTCACCGTTGGTATTTTCTGCCTCCGTGTAGCCTACCAATGGTCCGATTACTCCAATCAGTGGCAGTATTTTATCTGATGGAAGCACGATGGGATCTACTAAGAAAATATGCTTCGGGGCGGTTTTTCCTTTAAAATAACCCGACGAAATAGCCTCTAAAATAAGCGCACCACCGGTTGAAGAGCCTACCAAGTTTATATTCGTATATCCAGCAGCCAAGAGTGCTTCATATTCGTCAAAAATAGCCTGTTGCCAATCGTACCAGCTAGCCGACTTGAATTCCTCATAAGACCTGCCATGACCTCCCAGTAGCACGCTGGAAGTGTAATAAGTATCGGTAACCCCGGTCCATTCGATAAATTCAGACCACTCAAATGTCGAAGCACTGTACCCATGACATAAGATGAAAACCGGCCGAGAAGCTTCTTCTGAAGTCGGATTGGGTTTGCTCAAGGAAGTCAAATAGTTTTCTGGACTCAATAACGAAGGATCAAAAATGATTTTTCCATCTAGGAGATCGTCGGAGATCTCGGATGGATCACCGCATGAACCCAAAATAATTCCCAAGCACAAGGCCAAGGCCAACCCAAAGCGTTGCATAGAAAGTAGAGTCGCTAAATTCACGTTCAGCCAAGACGAATAAATTAAATAGTTGTTTTTCATTTCAGACGATAGTAAAAATTGAGCTGGGCAAAAACAGGATATAGAGTTCCCGGACCATCCAAACCATTCCCAGAGATTAAATTGTATCCTAAGGCAAGGTTCATTTTCAGTCTGAAAGGAGTGGTAAACTCCAAGCCGGCAGTGGTCGAAAGCAATAGCGAGCTCTGGTCAAGTACTGCAAAGTCATCGGATTCATAATCAGCACGAAAGAATCCACTACCTAAGCTGACAAAAGGCTGTAGTTTATGGCCTTCTTTAAAATAATAAGACATCCAAACTTGATAATTATCCTGCTTGATGGCATTGGTACCCATAGCGGATCCAAGTCGGCTACTGATGTATCCAATCCCCAAGCGGAGCCGGTTGTGGGCGATGCTATCTGAGGAAAACTGGGCTACGAGTCCATTTTCAAAGTAGAGACCAAAAGATTTTTGGCTACGAAGACCCAATTCAATATGGGTCTGCTGAGCATACGATTCCGTTGTAAATACAAAAAGAATCATGCCTAAAAAAGTGACAAGGCATTTCAAGATAGTTTTCATTGGGATATTAAAAAACCGATTATGAGGGTGTATTTGTGGTAAGATTTTTATCAATCGGTGGCGGAAGATAGTGCTTTATTTCAAAAAGTAGGTGAGCAGGGTTTGGAAAAAAAGAGGACGGTATACCTGAAAGAGTATCTCCTCACGCTACTAGTATAAACCTATATTCGGCAGGTAAACACGATTCAACTGTGTGGGAAATTAGCAGCAACAAATCAGATCAAAACCCCTATTTTTAAAAATTGGTTAGGGCAATTTATTGAAACCTACTAGACAGCTAAAGCAATGATTTTTCCAATTGAGACATAAAAAGCAAGGATTTTAACCAGCGGAAAGCTTTGCTGGAGCTTGATATAAAAGTGGGGGTATATCATTCAGTTCCCAGTTGATGCTCATCAGATTTATTCAGGTCAATAAATAGGAGCTCTATGTTCAGTTCACTACTCTCAGCAACTCCTTCTCTATTTAATGAAATTTGTCCCTAATATATTGGGCAGGTAGAAACATATGTTTATAACTTATGCTCAGATCCCTTTTACTCTTATTAACTGAAGAACCCATAAACCTATGACTAATAAACCTAATATGTCCCTTTTTAAACTACGAAGCTTTATCCTGTCATTATTCGCCATTCTGGTTAGTATAAACATCAGCAGCGCGCAGGAAAAGGATATGAGAAATGAAGCCCCTGTCCATATCCACATTGATCTTTCAAAGGAAATAGGACCAATGCAACCAGCTTGGGCTTGGTGGGGATATGATGAGCCTAATTACACCTACATGAAGGACGGCAAGAAACTGCTTTCTGAAATAGCAGATCTTAGCCCTGTGCCGGTGTATGTAAGAGCGCACAGTTTATTGGTCACCGATGAAGGTCCAAGAGCGGCATTGAAATGGGGATCGACAAACGCCTACACCGAGGATAGTGATGGAAATCCTATTTATGATTGGACCATAATTGATCAAATATTTGATACCTATATAGAAAGAGGAATGAAGCCTCTTGCCCAAATTGGATTTATGCCCAAAGCATTATCCTCCCAGCCAGAACCTTATCGTCATTATTGGAAACCGGGGGCAGATTACAATGATATTTACACGGGCTGGTCATATCCTCCAAACGATTATGAAAAATGGGCTGAATTGGTGTTCCAATGGGTAACACATAGTGTGGAACGATATGGTAAGGTGGAAGTAGAATCCTGGTACTGGGAACTTTGGAATGAACCAAATATCGGCTATTGGAGAGGAACTACTGAGGAATACATCAAGCTGTATGATTTCACTGCCGATGCGGTAAAAAGAGCCTTGCCAACTGCTAAAATTGGTGGTCCTGAAACAACCGGGCCGGGATGGGATAAAGCTGCGGAATTCCTGACTACTTTTCTGGATCACGTTATTTCAGGCAAAAACTACGCAACTGGAAAAACAGGTTCCCCTCTTGACTTTATTACCTTTCATGCCAAGGGAAGTCCAAAACTGGTAGAGGGTGTTGTGCAGATGGGCTTGAGCAATCAACTTAATGACATCAACAAAGGCTTCGAAATTGTCGCCTCCTATCCTGAATTGAAGCACTTACCGATAGTCATCGGTGAATCCGACCCCGAGGGATGCGCTGCCTGCTCTGAGGACGATTACCCACATTATGCGTATCGGAACGGTACTATTTACTCCAGTTATACAGCAGCCGCATTTGCCAGAAAATATGAGCTTGCAGACCGCCATGGGGTTAATTTTCTAGGAGCTGTGACCTGGGGATTTGAATTTGAAGATCAGAAATGGTTTGCAGGATTCCGCGATATGGCTACCAATGGTGTAGACAAACCTGTACTGAATGTGTTCCGCATGTTTGGAATGATGAGTGGACAGCGAGTCTCTATTTCCGGTGGTGTAAATGCAGGTACTGATCCGCTGGCCTATAATCTCGATAGCATCCTCAAATCAAGTGTACGGAGAGCTGCTCAGGATATCAATGCTTTTGCAACCGTAGATAATAAGGCCGCAGCTGTCATGGTTTGGAACTACCATGATGATGACAAAGAAATGCCTACAGCTCCAATAAAATTGACTTTTGGAAATATTCCAGTCAATAAAGTACTGGTGCATCATTATCGGGTGGATAAAAATCACAGCAACTCCTATCAGACATGGCAGGATATGGGCTCACCCCAAAATCCAACCCAAGAACAGATTTCAGAGCTTGAGGAAGCAGGACAGCTCCAC
The DNA here is from genome assembly GCA_963926065.1 of uncultured Algoriphagus sp. GTDB lineage: Bacteria > Bacteroidota > Bacteroidia > Cytophagales > Cyclobacteriaceae > Algoriphagus. Next base: position 1,129 of record CAWUWQ010000065.1, on the reverse strand, counting down.
CTGATCACTTCACCCAAATGGATTAATTTAGAGGAAGGCAAAGCCCAAATAGAATTTGACTTGCCTAGTCAAGGGGTGTCTTTGGTGAGATTGACCTGGTAATCTTTATTGTCGGTTATCCGCCGCGTGCTTTTTCTTGTTGAACCAGGTCAAATCCCTCGAGTCTACGGTATATTATGTCATTAGCCCAAAGCAATGAGGTCAGGGTGACTTAGCTTACCTGACTGTCCCGTAATGAAATAGCGTTACGAAAAATGTAATGTTATGAAATCGAGCATGACGACAACGTCACACACTGGAATGATTAAGTGCTGCGAGATTCCATGTGACCATAAAAGACAAATTATAAACACATGAAATCGAGCATGTCACTAGAGACACACACTGGAATGATTATAAGGCATGCGAGATTCCATGTGACCTTTCAAAATCAAATTATAATCACATGAAAGAGGAACAAGAGAGTAAGTATGTTAAGCGTACTCAACGCGATTGCAGTTATGATTTTAAATTATCTGTTGTATCCGAGGTAGAACGTGGGGAATTGGGAATAAAAACAACCGCGCGCATGTATGAGATTCAGTATCATTATACTGTGACAGGCTGGTTAAGGAAATATTGTAACTTAGATTGGGTGAGGAATTACATATTCCTTACAACTTTAAAGCCTAGCTTCTCTTGATTGCTATCGCAGATTGCGCCAAGTTCTAGTCATCGTTCTACCCCTAGATATAGCGAGTTTATCAGCTGCAGTAGGAGCGTAGTATATAAAAGAATGATACACTTAGTGTTGAATTTCAATGACAATCAGGCAACATCTCAGCGCTTTATCTTACAAAACTTTAGAATAACTTGTTATTTTAGCAGGATTTAATTTTGAAATCACATGACTAGTAGGTGTCCAAAATCAATCGATAAATTTTCTTGCTAGAACTATTATTACCTTAACCCTCGTCCTGGTGACCAAATACAACCCTTATCCAAAGTTTCTTTAGGAATACATAAACAATCCTAAAATCCCATTCATAGATCACCTAAAGCACATCACGAAATTTTATCCCTTTATTCGATTCTATTCGTGATTTAATCTTCCTCACTCAACCCAAAAAATCATGCCTCACCCAATCAA
>CAWUWQ010000064.1:0-26677 GCA_963926065.1 uncultured Algoriphagus sp. | reverse complement strand
TTTGAAAGCTGCCAAAGAGCTTAAAACCAAGCCGACTCAACATTCTGTCAAGCAATTATTAGAAGCAGGAATTCAACCAGATATTTTGGTATGTAGAACTGAATATCATTTACCACCAGACGTCAAGAAAAAGTTAGCCTTGTTTTGCAATGTGCAGCTTAACAGTGTCATCGAAGCAATGGATGCAGAATCCATCTACGATGTACCGCTGTTGATGAAAAAAGAGAAACTTGACGAACGAGTAATGTCTAAGCTTAAGCTTTCTTCCAAAACCAGCTCAAACCTAGAAAACTGGAAGGATTTTCTAGGCAAACTTAAAAACCCTACCCAATCTGTAAATATTGGCTTAGTTGGTAAGTACGTCTCTCTACCCGATGCTTATAAATCCATCATCGAATCTTTTACTCATGCTGGAGCATCTATTGAATGTGAAGTAAATTTGACATTGATATCTTCAGAGGAGATTAATTCTGACAACTTTAAAATTAAACTCAAAGATTTGAACGGCATCGTTGTGGCCCCGGGATTTGGAGAGCGTGGATTTGAAGGTAAAATTGAAACTGTCCGATTTGCCCGAGAAAACAATATTCCATTTTTAGGGATTTGTCTTGGAATGCAAGTTGCGGTGATCGAATTCAGCCGTAATGTCCTTGGACTGAAAGATGCCAATAGCACCGAAATGGATCCCAACACGTCACATCCAGTCATTGGTTTGATGGAAGATCAAAAGAAAGTAGATCAAATGGGTGGAACAATGCGATTAGGTTCGTATGCTTGCGACCTGAAAAAATCTAGTAAAGCATATGCTGCCTATGGCAAGACAAAAATCCAAGAGCGTCATCGTCACAGATACGAGTTTAACAACTCTTACCTAGAGCAGTTAGAAAGCAAAGGAATGATTGCCTCTGGAAAAAACCCGGAAACTGGTTTGGTTGAAATCATCGAGTTGAAAGATCATCCATGGTTTGTAGGAGTTCAATTTCACCCAGAGTATAAAAGTACCGTTTTAAACCCTCAGCCCTTGTTTGTGAAGTTCATCCAAGCTGCAGTAGATAATAAAGTAAAATAAATAGCCTCCTGATTGATTCAGGTTTGACGATTAAGTATATGGATAAAAATCAAGCAACAGGTTTGATTCTTTTTGCAGCAGTGATTCTCATCTACTCCCTCTTTTTTGCGAGTAGCCCGGAAATTCCGGTGGAAGATATTGCTACGATCACTCAAACTGATGCCCCGAGCTCCGCTGTTCCGACACAGGGGTTCACTGAAAACAGCCTTCTTCAAAATGATAGTCTGATCAACGAAGCAAAAATCTCCAAGTACGGGGTTTTAGCAGCGATGACTATCGGAGATGAAGAAGAGATCACACTCGAGAACGAGTTGATTCAAGTAAAAGTCTCGACTAAAGGTGCATTGGTAAAAGAGGTCATTCTCAAAGAATACAAGAGTTGGGATATGGCTCCACTAGATTTGCTTAGCGAAAAAAGTTCTCAGATGAACTTTATTATTGACAGCAAAACTGGCCCAATCAATCTCAATGACCTTTATTTTAAAAGTAAGCTATCTAGCACAGAAGACGAAGAGGGAATCAAAACTCAGGTATTAACGCTATCTGCTGGCACAGAAAGAGGAATGCTAGTTCATACTTACAGCATCCAAGATGGAAGCTATGAGGTCAAGAAGACCTTTAAAATTGATCGTTATCAAGATGTTTTCACCGGAAATTCGATTGCATTCACATGGGAGGATCAAGTAAAAACCCAAGAAAGCAATCTTGCTGAGTCAAGAAGACAGTCTCGATTAAACTATTATACCGTAACAGGATCATTTGACAACCTTGGGGCTGGAGATGATTTAGAAGAGGAAACATTGGAAGAGCCTATCAAATGGCTTTCATTTAGTCAGCGTTTTTTCTCGGCTGCGATCATTGCGGATAGTGCATTTCAAAATGTGAAAATCTCTCAGTCCACTCCTGCAGACAGTGCAATTGTCCGTATAATGAGTACATCACTCAATATCCCATTGGTGGATGGCAAGGCAGATTTCACCTATTATTTCGGTCCTGATAAGTATAAAGTCCTAAAGAAAATAACTCCTGGATTCGAGGATAACGTGGACATGGGGTACTTCTTCGTGAGCTGGGTTAATAAATACATCATTGTAAACTTATTTGCCTTCCTCGAAAAATTCTTCAGCAATTATGGTGTGATCATCATCATCATTGTGTTTTTGATCAAACTGGCATTATTCCCACTGACCTATAAGTCCTATATGGGAATGGCAAAAATGCGAGTGATCAAGCCAGAGATTGATGAACTGAAAGAGAAATATGGCGATGATGCTTCTAAGATGCAGCAAGAGCAAATGAAGCTATTCTCACAGTTAGGTGTTAGTCCAATTTCGGGTTGCTTGCCGCTAGTGCTTCAGATGCCATTCTTGTTTGCGATGTTCTTCTTCTTCCCAAATGCAATCGAGCTTCGTCAAGAATCTTTCCTTTGGGCTTCGGATTTGTCCACCTATGACACCTTCATTAAGTTGCCATTTACGATTCCTTTCTACGGATCTCACGTCAGTTTATTTACCTTATTGATGACCGTGTCACAGATCGTATATACACACTTCAATAACCAACTGACCACCGCTACTGGCCCAATGAAAAACCTTGGTTACATCATGCCGGTGATGTTTATGTTTATCTTGAACTCCTACCCTGCTGGTTTGAGCTTCTACTACTTTGTTTCTAACATGGTGACTTTTGGTCAGCAAGCTTTGATCAAACTCTTTGTAGATGACTCCAAAATCAGAGCTAAAGTTGAGGAGAGCAAAGTGAAAAATGTAAACAAAAAGAAATCAAAATTCCAACAAAAACTAGAAGACGCAATGAAAGTAGCCGATTCTAATAAGAAAAAATAAATGAAAAAAAGAGCCTTTTAAAAAGGCTCTTTTTTTTGTCCTTTTATTTGAATTTATCCTATTCCTTAGCTTTTACTTCCAGTTTTCGGAAAATGAATAACTGAAAGATCAGCTTAATAAATACTACTTGACAATTGACCTAAAAAATGTTAATTAAAGTAAGAGTAATCAGAAGTAAAAGCTTGCTAACAACGTGAATAACCTCCATCCCCCTATTAAAAAGGTGCTATTTCGGCTATTTGCCTACCGTAAAAAAAGAACGGAAATCAGCCAGAAAAGCGCTGATTTTGCTTAATATTGACATTCATAATCTCCGATTAAACCAACATGGGAAAAATCATTGCAATTGCTAATCAAAAAGGCGGTGTAGGAAAGACTACTACAGCGATGAATTTAGCAGCAAGTTTGGCCGTCTTAGAGTTCAAGACTTTGATTATCGACGCTGACCCACAGGCTAATACTACTTCAGGACTAGGACAAAATCCTAAGGAAATAAAAACCAGCATATACGAATGCATGGTGGACGAGATCGATGTGAAGGAGATTATTACGAGCACTTCCATAAGCAAACTTGATTTGGTTCCCTCCCACATCGACCTAGTCGGTGCAGAAGTGGAAATGATCAACATGGAGAATCGTGAGGAAAAGATGAAGGAAGTAATCAAGGACTTAACTGCTGATTACGATTTCATCATTATTGACTGCTCTCCTTCCTTGGGACTGATCACGATCAACGCATTGACTGCAGCTGATTCTGTAATCATTCCTGTACAGTGCGAATATTTTGCATTAGAAGGATTAGGGAAGTTGTTGAATACAATTAAAATCATTCAGACTAGACTAAATCCAAATCTTGAGATCGAAGGTATTTTGTTGACGATGTACGATGTACGTCTTAGACTTTCCAATCAGGTGGTCGAGGAGGTGCGTATTCACTTCAAAAATATGGTTTTCGATACTATCATTCCTCGAAATGTAAGATTGAGTGAAGCTCCTAGTTTTGGCTTACCCGCCATCGCTTTTGATGCAGACGGAAAAGGCGCTATTGCCTACATGAATTTGGCCGGAGAAATTGCTGAGCGCAATGGCCTTTCAAATGTGATGAACTAATTATGGCAGATCAACAACCCAAAAAGAAAAAAAGTGTTCTAGGTAGGGGCTTAGGTGCGTTACTTGAAGATAGTCCTGCAAAGCATAAACCTGAAGAAATTTTACCTGAGGTAGTAAAAGCAGGAATTTTTGAAATTAAACTTTCACAGATTCAAGTCAATCCTTTTCAACCAAGAGTATATTTTGATAAAGAGGCACTTCTTGAATTGTCTGAATCGATTAAGGTTCAAGGAATTATTCAGCCAATTACAGTACGAAAAATTGATACAGATGAGTACCAACTGATCTCAGGTGAACGAAGATTTCAAGCTTCCAAAATCGCGGGATTAACTCAGATCCCTGCTTACGTCAGAACTGCCAATGATCAGCAGATGCTGGAAATGGCACTGATTGAGAATATCCAACGGGAAAATTTAAATGCCCTAGAAATTGCACAATCTTATCAGCGACTACTTGCTGAATGTGATCTTAAGCAAGAAGAACTTGGAGATCGCGTTGGGAAAAATCGAACTACTGTCAATAATTACTTGAGGCTACTGAAGCTACCCCCAACTATCCAGGCTGCAATCAGAGATCAAAAGCTATCCATGGGTCATGCGAGAGCATTGATCAATGTAGAAGATATTGATAAGCAACTTGCCATTTTCAACAAAGCTCTCACAGAGGAGTTAAGCGTCCGAAAGGTTGAGGCTCTGGTGAAAGCATTGAACGAAGGACAGAATGAGGTGAAAAACACCTCTGAACTAGACCCTGTCAAAAAATATGAGATCAATAAGCTTCAGCAAAAATTAGCTTCCCACTTCGGAACAAAAGTTTCACTAAAAGCTAATCCAAAAAACAAGGGGGAGATCAAAATACCTTTCAACTCTACTTCTGATTTGAATCGAATATTGGAAATATTGGAAATCATTTGATTTTGAAACCTGCAGCTGAAAACGCATTCAAACCATTTCTAATCCCTTTGGTCACATTGGTTTTTTTCCTTTTCTCTTCTTCTCAAAATAGCATTGCTCAGCAAGCTGACAGTACTAGAAAAGAGAAACAGGAAAAGGCAGATTATTCAAACCTTCCTAAAAACCCTAGAAAAGCAGCCATTTTATCAGCTATGCTTCCAGGTGCAGGACAAGTTTACAACGGGAAATCTTGGAAGGTTCCAATCATCTACGCAGGACTAATCACTGACATTTACTTTATCGGATTCAATAATTCAAGATATCAAGTATTCAAAGAGGCTTTGGTAGCCAGTGATAACGGAGACCCTACCGACTTTCCTACGCTAAACAGAGATGCACTGGTCCGAAATATAGATTATTGGCGAGGAAACCGAGATCTTAACTATATACTTCTTGCAGCAATCTATGCGCTCAATATTATTGATGCCAATGTGGATGCTCATCTCTCAGGCTTTGATATTTCGGACGATTTATCTTTAGGAATTGAGCCCAAAATTGAAAGCTTTTCAGCAAGCAACAATTCCATTGGTTTCGCTATAAAATTGAAATTTAAAAAATGAGAATACTATTATTAGGTTATGGGAAAATGGGCCAACTGATTGGCCGACTGGCAGAGGAGCGAGGCCATGAATTGGTCGGTAAAATCACCATTGACAACGTAAGCGATTTGGATCAAATCAATCCAGAGTTGGTAGACGTAGCCATAGAATTTAGCCAGCCTGAAGCAGCTGTTTCAAATATTAAATGGGCCATTGGCAAGGGTATTCCTATACTTTCTGGAACCACCGGATGGTTGGCACACAAGCCTGAGCTGGACCTACTGGCAATCGAGAAGAAAGGGGCCTTTTTCTACGCTTCTAATTATAGTATTGGAGTAAATATCTTCTTCAAAGTAAACCAGTATTTGGCAAAACTAATGAATGAAACTTCCGGCTATGAGGTAGCAATCGAGGAGATTCATCATACAGAGAAAAAAGATGCTCCCTCAGGAACTGCTATTACACTTGCTGAAGGGATTATTGCTTCGCATTCCATCTTTTCAAACTGGCATTTAGGGAATGCTAAAAAGGAAGATTTGAGTAGTTTACCTATATTGGCCAAACGAATCGACCCAGCCCCTGGAACTCACATCATCAATTATTCCTCTGCCATTGATTCTATTGAGATCACGCACACCGCTCATAGCAGAGAAGGTTTTGCAATGGGAGCAATTCTAGTAGCCGAGTGGATCCAAGGAAAGAAGGGCGTACTTTCTATGGATGATTTTCTATCTTTCTGAACATTTAAGTAATCATGAGTAAATCAAAAATGAAAAAATCTGCTGTCCGTGAATGGGCAGATGCACTAGTTTTCGCGGTTGTAGCTGCTAGTTTGATCCGATGGTTGCTTTTGGAGCCTTTTACGATCCCAACGGCATCTATGGAAAAGTCTCTCCTTGTTGGAGATTTTCTTTTTGTAAGTAAAATGCATTACGGGACCAGAATTCCTAAGACGGTGATTCAGATGCCACTTACCCATCAGAAAATTTGGGGCACCGAAATTCCTTCCTACAATGATGCTATTCAGCTCCCATATTACCGACTTCCGGGTTTTTCAGATGTGGAGCGAAATGACGTCGTGGTATTTAACTATCCGGTGGAATTTCAATATCCTCCAGACTTAAAGACTAACTATATTAAGCGAGCTGTGGGAATCGCCGGTGATGTGATTGATGTCAAAATGGGAGATCTTTGGGTAAATGGGGAACCAGCTTTTAAGCCTGAAGAAATGCAGTATTCATACGATGTCATTACTAACAGACCGCTTAATACCGAATTCTTCAAAGAGTACGGGATCAATCAGGAAAGCTTCGGGACATTCACTAACGGATCTGGCTATGTGGTATTCGGAGCTACTGACGAAGTTATTCAGAATCTTGAAGCTTCTCCAGTTGTCACTTCAGTCACTAAGCGGATTCAGGCGAATGGTGGCGAGGAGGGTATTTTCCCAGACGGTCAACTTATGGGCTGGAATAGAGACAATTATGGTCCTCTGAAAATACCTGCAAAAGGGTGGACCATAGAGCTAACAAATGAAAATGTAGTGAAGTATGGATTTACCATAGAGCACTATGAAGGTTTAGAAAATGTAGAAATGAAGGAAGGTCAACTCTTAATTGATGGAGTAAAGGCTGAAAGCTACACGTTCAAACAAGATTATTATTTCATGATGGGAGATAATCGTCATGATTCACTGGATTCTCGTTATTGGGGATTTGTCCCTGAAGATCATATCGTTGGGAAGGCTTGGTTTCTGTGGCTGTCTCTTGATAAATATGAGTCCATGTTCAACAAAATTAGATGGAATAGATTCTTTAAAGGAATCGAATAACAGCAAAGGCCTCGGGAAATTTCGAGGCTTCTTTTTTACCAAGCTATTGGTGTTTTCCCAGTTGAAATCAAATATTCATTTGCCTTAGAAAAGTGTTTTGCTCCAAAGAACCCTCTGTAAGAACTCAATGGACTAGGATGAGGAGCCTTCAGAATCAAATGCTTTGAGGAGTCAATTAGTCCTGATTTCTTTTGGGCGAAGCTTCCCCAAAGCATAAAAACCACATTTGACTGAGTGCGATCAATTACCCGGATGACTTCATCTGTGAATTCTTCCCAACCTTTTCCTTGATGAGAGCCTGCCTCATGTGCTCGAACAGTGAGCGTTGCATTGAGCAAAAACACTCCTTGATTCGCCCAGCGGGTTAAATCTCCATTAAGTGGTAAATCGATGGAAAGATCTGTCTTGATCTCTTTAAAAATATTAAGCAAACTGGGAGGAAATGGAATTCCGGGTTTAACTGAGAAGGATAACCCATGGGCTTGTCCGGGACCATGGTAAGGGTCTTGGCCTAGAATGACCACTTTAACCTGATTCAGTGGACAGAAATTAAAAGCATTGAAAATATCTTCACCGGGAGGAAAAACCATTTGCCCCTGATATTCGTCTTTGATAAACTCAATTAATCCATTAAAAGGCTTTTCTTTGAATTTGTGATTCAAAGCCTTTCTCCATGAAGGTTCAATCTTAACTTTCATTAGATTTATTGGATTTTATAATTAGTATTGTACATTTAACACTCTAATCTACAAAAATAATGGTTTCAGCTGTTACTGAAGGGGTTCAAGTAAGTGTCGATGTCACCTACCAGGCGGAATTTTCTAGCCCTCACCAACATCATTATGTTTTCACATACAAGGTAACAATCGAAAACAAAAGCAACCAAACCGTTCAACTTTTACGGCGTAAATGGGAGATTTTTGATGCTGCCGAGAGTCACAAAATAATAGAAGGAGATGGAGTAATGGGCCAACAACCTATTTTAGAGCCAGGCGAATCACACAGCTACGTTTCTGGGTGCAATCTTAAATCAGGTTTGGGTAAAATGCACGGAGTCTATTTTATGGAGCGTATTCATAACGGAAAAAGCTTCGAAGTAAAAGTCCCAGAATTCCAGATGATCGCAAATATTTTTCATAATTAATTTGGTTAATCGTTTATTCCCACTTTGGTCATTTTTTAATTATTGGCTGAAAAAAGAGGATAAATTTTCAATTCACTCCCCCTTATTATTCAAAACTTATGGGAGATTATTCGATTTCATTTTAGCAAAAGATCATTTTGACCTTGACATTGAAGAGTGTCGAAATTCACTTCTAAATTCCGATGAAGGCATTGAGGTCTTAGATCTCGGGGCAGGTTCTAAAAAGGTAAATACTCAAAAAAGAAAAGTTTCAGCTATCACAGAATATAGTACCAGTAGCCGTAAAATATCTCAACTTCTTCAGTACTTCTGTAGCCTAACTCCAGCTGAACAAGTAATCGAACTAGGCACCTGTGTAGGCTTAAACACTAAGTATTTGGCAAGAGAAACCAAAGGATGCTTAGCGACATTTGAAGGAGCCAAAGAACTTGCTCGAATCGCATCTTCAAATCTTACAGAATCCAACGTGGAGATTATCCTTGGAAATATATCAGATACTTTACCTGAATACTTGTCTAAAATTGATTTTGTGGATTTTGCTTTCATTGACGCAAATCACACTTATGATGGCACCCTTAATTCGCTCAAGTCATTACTTCAAAAGGTTCACTCAGGCTCCATAATCGCTATTGGAGACATCCATTGGTCATCACAAATGCAGTCGGCTTGGACTGAAATCATTAAATTACCTGAAGTTAGATTGACCCTAGATTTCTATGAAGTAGGTATTTTATTCTTTGAATTTCCAGGGAAAAAGGAATATTATGTTCTAGATTTTTGAGTTTTTCAAAATGAAAAACAACTCGGAGCCATGTCTCTCTGGAATAGAATTGTAACAGGGAGCCAAAATCTCGATTTCAAAATGCTGCTCAAACAACTCCTGATATTCTTGCTTTGCTCCACCAAAGGGAGGGCCTTGAAAATCAAATTTTCGATTAAATAGCACTCCCGCAAGCTTGGCCCCTGGCCTCAAGAGCAACTTCATTTTAAGCATATAATCATTTCGCATCTTTGGATCGAGGGCACAAAAAAAGGTCTGCTCGATAATCAAATCATATTTACCCTCATGTTCAAAAAAATTCTCAAGGTGAATAAATGATTTTGGAAAATTCGGATTTCTTAGACTGAAATTTCGGATAGGCTCTTCCACATAGTCAAGCAAATGAACCGAGCTGAACCCCAATTTTATGGCAGCCTCTACTTCATAAGCATTCCCCGCCCCTGGAAAAAGTATCTCTAGACCCTTGTTTTCAGTTTGGTCTAGATATTGCAAGATCGGATCTGATCCAAAACCAATATCCCAACCGACCCTTCCTGTCATATACCGATCGGACCAATAGTTCTCATCTAAAACCATCATAATACCTACTAAATTAATTTGTTATGAACACAGAATTTGAAAAAGATTCAGCAAAAAAGAAAGACCAAGGTAAAAACATTATCATCATTGCCTTAGTCCTTCTTGTTATTATCAGTGGAATAAAGTTGTACACTGACTTCGTAGATAGAACTAAAAAATCTGAGGAAATCCTGATTCTTTCCACTGAAAATAATGAACTGAATAAGCGATTAGATTCTGTGACTTATCAGTTGGATCTCAGAATTCTAGAAATCGAAAAACTTGGTGGCGATATAAAATCCCTCGAAGAGGTAAAGAATCAATTAGTAGCTGAGCGAAATTCGTCTCGGCAGAGATCTGCTTCTGAAATCAATGCATTGAATACAAAAATTAATAGCTCAAATAATCTAATTCAAGAGAAAGATCGAGAGATTTTAGAATTAAGAGCAGCAAACCAGCAGCTTTTCTCTGAAAATCAAGATCTACGGACTACACAAGCAGAAATAGAAGAAGAAGTAGCTGAATTGAACATCCAGAAAGAGAGCTTGCAAGCAAAAGTAAATGTCGCTTCGATGCTCAAAGCTGAAAATATCAATATTGCAGCAATCAACTCGAAGGGGAAAGAGCGAGTAGAAACCACCAAAGATTTCAGGAACCGATTCATCGAGCGAATTAAAGTAAGTTTCAATATCGCAGACAATAAAGTAGCAATAAAGGGTCCTAGAAATGTTTATGTCCAGGTTCTTGGACCGAATTCACAACCAATATTTGATGTAGCAAAAGGATCAGGAACTTTTATGCTTAATGGCGGTGAACAGTTTTATACTGTAAAACAAAATATGATTTTTGACAACTCAGGTCAAGAATTAACTTTCTATTATGAAAAGGGATCAGACTACGTTTCTGGCGAACATGTAGTGAAAATCTACCTTGATAATTATCAAATTGGTTCCAGAAGTTTCACAGTTAAATAAATAAAGCCTCCTTCGGGAGGTTTTATTTTGCCTTCCCCTCTCTAGATTTAGGGAAATATTTGGAAAACAGCTTAGTTTCTTCTACTTTTGCGGTCTGTTTATTCAAATTCTTAAACACATTATAAGATGTTCCAAAGAAATTATGAGACGGTATTCATTTTAACTCCCGTTTTGTCTGATGTTCAGATGAAGGATACCGTCGACAAGTTTGTAAACTTGTTAAAAGAAGAGGGGGCAGATGTTGTAAATGTGGAAAATTGGGGTCTCAAGAAGATGGCTTACACCATCCAAAAGAAGACGACTGGTTTCTACATAATGGTTGAGTACAAGGCCGATCCCACCATCATCCGCAAGTTCGAATTAGAATTTAGACGAGATGAGAAGGTAATGAGATTCTTGACTACTGTTTTGGACAAGCATTCAATTGTTTACGCCGAAAGAAGAAGAAAAGGAGAGTTCAACAAAAAAGTCGAAGTTAAGGAGGAAGCTGCAAAATGACACTAGTAAACGAGCCAATCAACAGAGGCGAAATCAGAAAGAAGTATTGCCGTTTCAAAAAGCACGGCATCAAATACATCGACTACAAGGATCCTAATTTCTTGTTGAAGTTTGTAAATGAGCAGGGTAAAATTCTTCCAAGAAGACTAACTGGTAACTCTGCAAAGTTTCAGAAAAAAGTGGCTCAGGCCATCAAAAAAGCAAGACATTTGGCTTTGTTGCCATTCGTAACCGATGGGTTGAAATAATTTCTTGTATCGTCCAATCACAAAAGAACATTACAAATGGAAATCATTCTAAAAACAGACATCAAAGGTCTTGGTTATAAAAATGACTTGGTAGAGGTAAAACCAGGTTACGGAAGAAACTATCTTATCCCTCAGGGATTTGCGGTTTTAGCAACAGGTTCGAATAAGAAAATCCTTGCAGAAAACATCAAGCAGGCAGCTCACAAAGCGGAGAAAATAAAAACTGAGGCTGAAAATGTCGCAGCTAAAATTGAAGCTCTTACTCTGGAGATCAAAGCGAAAATTGGTGAATCAGGTAAGATCTTCGGCAAGGTAACAACCTTACAAATTGCTGATGCACTTGCTACACAAGGAATCGATGTCGATCGTAAAAAAATCTCTATCAATACTCCAGTAGATGGAGCAGGTGATTTTATAGCTGATGTTGATCTTCACAGAGAAGTGAAAACCAAAGCAAAATTCGTAGTAGTAGCTGAATAATTCAGTACTATTTAAACATAAAAAACCCGATTTAATCGGGTTTTTTTATGGGTTTTGCTTAAAATCAATTCAATGCTTTTTCAAGCGACTCGATCAATTTCTTAGACACAGCCTTGCTATTCTGCTCTCGTGCCTCTTTAAACAATTCTACAGCTTCTAATCCCTTTTGAATTACTCCAGCTGGATTTTGATCATTTTGGAAGCTCACCCAGCACCATGATAACTCAGCGGCCAAAGTCTCTCCACCTTTTACTTTTTCTAATTTTTGAACCGCCTCAGGAAGCATTTTCTCTAATTTTTCTACTTGCATAATTTCAAACGTTTGGTGGTTTAATTACTGATTTCTCAGTAAAATTGATAAATTATTTTCGACAATACAATGTAATGGGCTATAAATTAACACAATAACAATATTCAATCGATTGCGGAAAAGAAAAACGGGGGTTTTAAGTTAAAAACTTCTCCTTCCTTTCAGTAAGATCTTATCACTTTGAAAGTTATAGATAGATCTGCTCGCACAAATAAAATATTAATACGTCATGCTACACTTTAGATAAATACTTCGATAGATCAGCCTATTAACAATGGTACTGTAATGGTGAATTTTTCATAGGTACAATTAGAGTTTGGTGGTGACTTTATCTGTAAACAAGACAAGTACTTTCCTTTAACTTTTCCTTATTCAGAGTAATTCATTGAATATCAAAATTTTAGATAATTCAAAATTACAATCACTTAAAAATTAAGTGCTAAATAACTTATTACATCCCTCAGGGATAAGTAATTCTATTTTAAAAAAAAATTATTGAATTTTATTATTCACAACAAAATCATGTCAGCACATCTCCCTTTCAAGGGGGAAGACCTACATCCTATAAAAAGAATTGGGATTTTTTTTCTTGCTGATCTCAAGGCTTTTATTGAATTATTAGAAAAACTTTAAACCTTGGTTTGGAAAAAAAGAAGCAAGATTCTACATTTGTGACACTTTAAGAGATACCCACAGGTAATCTAAAGAAAACTGGCTTATGGTGTAACTGGCAACACGTCTGATTTTGGTTCAGAAGAGTCCAGGTTCGAGCCCTGGTAAGCCAACAAAAAGCCTCCCCTAATTCGGGAGGCTTTTTCATTTGAGCAATCTGAGCCGAAAAGCATTCATGGCATTTTTTCCCAAATGCTCAGTAAGGCGATAATTTGCGATTGCCCCTACCCCAGCTCCAATAATGGGAATCAATTGAGCCAACTTCGCTAAATCAATGTAATCCCTATAATCCAATTGGAAAGTCCTCCAATCGAAGACACCCAAATCTTCTGGTAACTTGTGTCGATAAGTCTCCCAGTTTTCCAATAGACCGATTAGATCATTGCGACGACTTTGATTGGAAAAGCTTAACTGAAAGATATAAAGCAAAAAAATCCGTTCCTGATAATTTTTTGTATCCATTCCATAGAGCGCAGCGATATCAAAAAGCATCTTCATCTTTATAGTCAAAAAGGCAGGGAAATCAGCAAACCCCAATAAAATCCCCCCAGCCCCTGTAACCGCCCCCTCCGCAGAGGCCGAATTACGATACCATTTGATTCTACCTCGGACTTTTAGTTCGCGAGCTTCCAAAGTCAATCCCTCAGCAGGTTTGGGTACAATCCAGCTCGAACCAGTGATGACTACCTTGATTATATTCTCAATGGCTGTCGTAATCACTAGATGGACTTTCTCTGGAATCAAGGTATTGATTTTGGATTGAAGCCCATGCGTCATCCGCCCCACCATACTTGGAGGTTTTTTCATTTGAAATAGCCAGAGTCCGAGCTCCGCATGTGCATAGTTTGTATAGTTATCCATTTATTGTTTGAAAAACTTAAATTGGAAATTCAGGTTTAGCTCTTTAAACCTTTACCAAATCTAAACAATATGATTAAGCCTATTTATTTACTCATTCTTCTTTTCGGGAGTTTTCTTTTCCCTAAAGAAACCAAAGAAAGCACTGACCCATTTG
Organism: uncultured Algoriphagus sp.; assembly: GCA_963926065.1. GTDB lineage: Bacteria > Bacteroidota > Bacteroidia > Cytophagales > Cyclobacteriaceae > Algoriphagus. The sequence continues at coordinate 12,651 of CAWUWQ010000064.1, read as the reverse complement.
CTGACATAACTATTTGCCATTCTTATTCCGATGATATGGCTCAGTTTGTAGATTCTCCGGGCTTTGCTTCTTTTCACCCAAGTCCAATCGAAATCACCTTTGAAGGGAAAGGAGAAATGACCACTTACCCTACAGCGGATGGCAAAACCGCAAGTGCCTACTTGATCAAAGCTAATGGTCCATCTGATAAATGGCTTTTCGTCTATCAGGAATGGTGGGGGCTCAACGATCATATCAAGTCTAAAGCTGATGGATTTTATGATGATCTGGAAGGCAAGGTAAATATCATTGCATTGGACATGTACGATGGTCAAGTGACTGCAAGCCCACAGGAAGCAGGAAAACTAATGCAAGGTGCTGAAGATGATCGATTAGTAGCAATCGTAAAGGGAGCTCAAGCTTTAGCCGGAGCAAATGCTAAAATCGCAAATGTGGGCTGGTGTTTTGGAGGTGCTTGGTCCTTACGCTCAGCATTGATTACAGGAGCGCAAAACATTGGTTCGGTAATGTATTATGGTATGCCTGTACGCGATGTGGAGCAACTGAAAAACCTAAACTCAGATGTATTGGGGCTTTTTGCTACAGAACAATATATCTCTGAGGAAATCATCAAAGACTTTGCTGCTAAGATGGACGAAGCTGGAAAGAAATTGACTTATAAAATATTTCCAGCAGTTCATGGATTTTCAAATCCAAGCAATCCAAAATATGATGCAGAAGCCAGCGCGGAAGCCTATGAAATGGCAATAAGCTATTTAAGGGAAAAATTTAACGTCTAATCTATTTATCCAAAAACAAGAAAAGCTATCATTAAATGATAGCTTTTCTCTTTTTATAGGGTCTGACAATTATTTATCTATACAACCCATTAAACAACATTTTAAACGTGCCATGGGACTGCGCCCGGAAAGTAATCTCTGGTCCAAAGGCATAGAATTTGCCTTTTCCTATATTTGCTTCAAAGGCTGTTACCCCATTTTTCAAATACGATTGTCCCCAAGCCCATCCACTCCTGAGCGGCTCCTCTTCACCAAACCAAGCGATCGGCTTCACTCCTAGGTTAGCAGCATTTGGAGAAAGCATAAAGACAGGGCTTCGATTAAACATTATGTAGGCTTTTTCGTCCATTCCGTAATTGATAGGGGCCTTGTTGTCCACGTACATTTCCAATACTGATCCTGGAATGTAATACTTCTCTCCGCTCAATGCTTTTGAAGTACCGTTACCAGTTTGCTCCACTAGCGCATCATTTACTGGTAATCCTAGATGATAAGCTAAATCTGTAGCAGAACCAACAGTGAGTACTTGCCCACCTTGCTCCAAGAACTTTTTCAACTGAGGCACCGATTCATTCTTCGTGAAATAGCCCAACATATGGTGATACTTCTCATCAATCTCCTCTGGCTTTGGAAGTGACCTTCCGTATCTACCCTGAGTAGGCCCAGGGATTCCCGGTCCGATAAATAGAATAACATCATATTTTTCAGACAAATTTCCGTCATTGATCTCCTTAGGAAAAACCAAAGAATAGTCAAAATGGAACTGCTCAAGCATCCATCTCACCCATCCAGATGGCATTGACCCGCCATAGTAATCATAAAGCGCAATTCTCGAAGGCTTGATCTCTTTGGCATCTTTCGGCATCGAAGCTACGGGCTCTGGATAAACGCCGTAGTCGGAAGCTACTTTAGTCAAAACATCTTTACCCCCAGAAACATAAAAAGAGCCAGCCGGCAGTCCATTGGATGCTGAAGCTGTTCGATAGACTTTCACTTTGGCCTTGAGAAGATCATTCACTGCCATATAGCTGTTGTTATTTCTCGAATCAAGTAAATATGCTGAGCCAGATGCTAAGGTCTTAGCAGGTGGAGTTTGAAGCTCTCCATAAGGTAATGCCTTGAAAGGACCAGTAAAGTCTTCATAGATTCGATCGATCTCAGAACCCATTTGGAAAGCAAGAGTCCAACCTGCCGCGTCATACGGTCGAATTGGTGCTCCTCCTGGATATAAGAAGTCATTTGGATGATCTTGCGGCTCAAACATATCGATCACGTGTGGCCTGAAAGCTTGCGCCGTTTTGACTACATAGGAATTCGCTGGATATTTTTTTCCTTTAACAGTGAACTCACTAGTAGCCTGATGAACCTGAATTCCCGATTTAATCAAGGCATTCAGGAATTTGATTGCAGTAGGGAAATCTGGTTGATCCGCAGAAAGGATGTATCCACGAGGATCTTTCAAAGATTGGTCAGTATAAACTGAATCATAATACTGTTTTGGTATTCCGGATCTGTTACCATAAAATTCCTCACCCTCGTCACTCGCTTCACTTTTCTTCTGAGAAGCTTTATAGGCATCCTCGATAGCTTGTGCATTTTTAGGATACATAGTCCAGTTATCCTTATTTCCACGCTCGATAGATCTTCTACCCATCAGATAAATATTTCGGAGCAAATCATCTCCATTTCTTACCGCATGGTTCAATATCGCATAATTCAAAGAAACTGAATAGTCAATTGAAGTTTTGAAATGCCAGGGTCTAGGGGTGATAGGATATGGATTCGCGTTGTTAGGGATCAATCTATCTGGAATAAGAGGGACCGAAGAAGGAGTCGGGCTACCGATTATTTCAGTCAGGATTCCGATTTGATTGTGATAATACGGTGTCGTACGAAGTCCTCCATTCCACCATGTTGAGAATGTAGATCCTCCCAATCGAGTGTATCCAGGCCGATCTTCTTGATGCAACCTATTGATCATAGAAGCACCCACAGCATCCAAGCTTGTAATAATCAAAGGATCAAAAACATGATTAAAAGGATCGCGATAAGGCGGTCCCGCTACCACAGTTCCTGCTGGCCCTGATTGATGGTGATTATAGATAATCTGGGGAACCCACTCGATGTATTGCTGACGAGACATATTTTCGGCCTCACTCATATTATTCATATAGAAGTCACGATTATTATCATGACCTACGTATTTCTGATAGAGGATTGGGATATTTTGATCCCTTTTTGTAGGATCCTCTTTGCGCATATACCAATCAGACATGATTTCCATACCATCCGGATTAGCATGTACTAAGAGAATGATCACCTCATCCAGAATCTTCATGGTCTCTTCATCTGTTCTTGAAGCTAATTCATAAAGCGTTTGGATCAATTGATGAGGACCTACCACTTCACTTGCATGCAATCCACCATCTATCCAGATCACAGGCTTTCCTTGACCGATTAATAGCTCGGCCTCTTCCCTACCCATTTCAGCATGAGCAAGTTTTTGGGCAATGGATTTGTACTGATCAAGCTTCGCAAAATTTGCCGGAGCCGTCACAATCATCATCGGTTGGTCACGACCGTACTCGGTCTTTCCGATACTTAAAAGCTGAACTCTATCACTCGCATCGGCTATTTTTTTGAAATAAGCCTCAGTCTGAGAAAAATTGGCAAGCATATAATCATCGCCAATATCAAATCCAAAATGGGATTTAGGGCTAGGGATGTTTTGCGCTGACAAATTTGAAAAGCAAATCAGCAGCAGTAACAAGAGTGTAAATCGTTTTATCATAAGAATGTGTTTTCGTGAAAAACAGTATTTACTTTAAAAATAGCACGAAAAAAAGTGGCGCATCCAGGAAGAATGGTCTTTCTAGAGAAAAATTACAGGATCGGGTATTTGGGGCAATAAAGTCTAAAGAAGAAGCATTCGGGAAAGTCAGAAATCAATCTTTGCCCCCTATTTCAAATAGATTTTTACCGTCATGCTAAAAAGTCGGAAGAAACTTCGGATTGTCGCTTTAGGATTTAGCCATCCTTAGCAGGAATTGTTACTTTTGCTTAAGATAGCTTCATTTCTTTCAAAAAAACCACCCACCTATGTCCGAGGTCAAAATCTTTGCAGGAACAAATAGTCAGAAATTAGGAGAAAAAATCGCTAAAAGTTACGGGAAGAGATTGGGAGAACTTACCCTTTCCAGATTCAGCGACGGGGAGTTATCACCAAGTTTTGATGAGTCCATTCGAGGCTGTACCGTATTTTTAGTACAGAGCACCACTCCTCCAAGTGATTATCTACTAGAGCTTTGCCTGATGATCGACGCTGCAAAGCGGGCGAGTGCATACAAAGTATGTGCGGTGATTCCTTATTTCGGATATGCACGTCAGGATCGAAAAGATCGGCCCCGAGTTTCCATTGCAGCTAAGCTAATTGCAAATATGTTAACCTCTGCAGGAGCTGATCGAATTATGACCTGCGACCTTCATGCAGGACAAATTCAAGGTTTTTTCGACATACCTTTGGATCATTTGAATGGATCAGCTATTTTTGTGCCCTATTTGAACTCACTGAGACTGGAAAATATGATTTTTGCAGCACCAGATGTGGGAGGAGTAGCCAGAGCAAGGGCATACGCCAAGCATTTTGAGGTAGAAATGGTAGTCTGTGATAAGCACAGAAAACGAGCAAATGAAATTGCTTCCATGCAAGTCATTGGTGATGTTGAGGGAAAAGATGTGATTCTTGTTGATGACTTAGTAGATACCGCAGGGACACTTTGTAAAGCTGCAGAAATACTTACTGACAAAGGAGCAACTTCTGTTAGGGCTATAGCAACTCACGGAGTTCTTTCGGGTAAAGCTTATGAAAACATTGAAAATTCGAAGTTGGTGGAATTGGTAATTACAGACACCATTTCAATGAAATATCCTTCTTCAAAAATCAGAGCATTGACTGTTGCCGAATTGTTTGGAAAAGCAATTCATGCCGTGACTGGAAACACCTCGATTAGCTCACTATTTATTTAAAGAAAACCAATTTTAAAGTACATATATATGAAAACACTAGAGATTATAGGGTTTAAAAGAGCAAATCTCGACAGTGCAAGTCTGACTGAGCTAAGAGAAGCTGGCAATGTTCCTTGCGTCGTTTACGGTCCAGGTATTCCCGAGCAGATTCATTTCTACTCTCCGATTATCTTGTTCAGAGACTTAATTTACACTCCTGAAGTTCACTTGGTTGAGTTGAACTTAGAAGGAAGAATCGTTAAAGCAATCTTGAAAGAAGCTCAATTTCACCCAGTTAGTGAAATGATTCTTCATGCTGACTTTGTAGCTTATTCTGAAGAAAAAGTGATCAAATTTGAAATCCCAGTTAAAGTTGTGGGTAGTTCTCCAGGTATCGCCAAAGGTGGTAAGTTGGAGATGAAAACCAGAGCACTTAAGGTAAAAGGTCTTGCAAAAGATCTTCCTGATTTCATCGAAGTGAACATTTCTTCACTTGATTTAGGTAAATCATTCAAAGTAGAAGATCTTTCAGTGGAAGGATTTGATATCATGACTAGCCCTAACGTTTCTATCGTGACTGTTGGAATTCCAAGAGCACTTAGAGGTAAAAAAGCTGGTGAAGAGGATTGATTTTTCTTCTCAAACTATTCAAAATCCTGCCCGATTAAGGCAGGATTTTTTATTTTCACTTGGTATTTACTGAATCGAAATGAAATACTTAATCATTGGTCTAGGCAATATTGGTCCAGAGTATGAGCTAACGCGCCATAACATTGGATTCCTTACGGTAGATCGTCTAGCCGATAAGCAATCCTGCACTTGGGCCAGTGATCGACTGGCTTTCAAATCTGAATTCAAACATAAAGGGCGAACTATTCATCTGATCAAGCCAACTACTTATATGAATCTTAGTGGGAAAGCTGTAAACTATTGGATGAAAACCCTTCAAATCCCTAGGGAAAATATCTTGATTTTGGTAGATGATGTGGCGATTCCATTTGAAAAATTAAGAATGAAACCAAAGGGAAGCGCTGCTGGGCATAACGGATTGAAGAATATTGAGGAGTTACTTGGAGGGCAGGATTATCCGAGACTACGGATAGGAATTGGAGATAATTTCCATAAAGGCCGCCAAATTGATTTCGTTTTAGGCCGATTTACGAATGAAGAATTTGCCGTTTTAGCAACCATGATGGATAAAGCAATCGACATGGTTCTTGCATTTTGTACTGTTGGAATTGATCGGACCATGAATCAGTTTAACGATTAGAAAAGCTTTATTTGGAATTTCGATAAAGTCATCATTTATTTGCAGACAACTCAGGAAACTGATTTATAAAGAAGAGGCGAGAGATTAGGCTCTATGACCCTCTGGCAACCATCGCCCACAAATCGAAAGGTGCCAAATCCTACCCGAATCGGGAATAATAGATTGGCTTCATCAAAATCCATTTTTATTTTCTTGTGTTTTCTTGGGCTGGAATTTATAAGTCTTTCCGTGAGGAAAAATTAACTCTCCTAGCCCCATGAGCAAGCACTTCGAAACCAATTCCATTCGGATTTCACCTTCCAAATCAAACCAAAAGGAGCACAGTTCCCCTTTGTATCTTACCTCAAGTTTTACTTTCGATTCAGCGGAAGAGGCTCGTGCAACTTTTGCAGAGGAAATAGAAGGGAATATCTACTCACGCTATGCAAATCCGAACTCAAGTGATCTAATCGAGAAAATCTGTGCTGCAGAAGGCACAGAAGACGGCATCGCTACTGCTTCTGGGATGGCAGCAATGTTTGCAAGTATTGCAGCATTACTACAGCAGGGTGATCACATTCTCGCAGCCCGCTCTTTGTTTGGTTCTACCCATCAGCTTCTCACTCGTGTATTTCCAAAATGGGGAATCTCTTCTACCTATGGTGATATCGCAGACTACTTGAATTGGGAAAAATTAGTACAGCCTAACACTAAAATGCTCTTCATCGAAACTCCCTCAAACCCGGGTTTAGAGATTATTGATTTAGAATGGGCTGGAAAATTTGCAAAAGCGCATGGATTGATTTTGGTTGTAGACAATTGCTTTGCTACTCCTTACCTCCAACAACCAGCCAAATGGGGTGCAGATATCGTCACCCATAGCGCTACGAAGTATATCGACGGACAAGGGAGAGTCTTAGGGGGATTGATACTCGGGAGAGCAGATTTAATGAAGCAAGTCCAATTCTTTACAAGACATACCGGTCCATCTATTTCACCATTTAATGCCTGGATTCTTTCAAAAAGCATGGAAACACTAGCTGTACGAATGGACCGCCACTGTGCAAATGCATTAAAAGTAGCTTCCGAATTCGAAGGAAACTCATCAATTAACGCAGTAAAATACCCTTTTCTGAAATCTCATCCGCAGTATGCACTTGCAGTAAAACAAATGAGTCAAGGAGGCGGGATAGTTACTTTAGACTTAATCGGTGGATTGGAAAGAGCACATCGATTTATAGACGCGCTAAAAATGATCTCAGTAACCGCAAACTTAGGAGACAGCAGAAGTATCATTACCCATCCAGCATCTACCACTCACAGCAAACTCTCCGAAAGTGAAAGAAAGCAAGTTGGAATCACTGATGGGTTGATACGCCTTTCAGTCGGATTAGAACACCAGGAAGATATAATTGCCGATGTAACTCAAGCTTTAGCCCATTCAGAATAAAAAAGAGCCTTTGATAGTTTCGCCTACCAAGTTGTTTGTTTAAGTTTTGGAAAAGCGCGAATTACATCACTCAAACTGATCTGACCCACAAGTTTTCCATCCTTTAACACTGGAAATCTTCTAATTTTAAGCTCCAGAAATTTCTGTGCAGCATCAAAAAGTGATAATTCAGGTGAAAGCGTAATTACATCCTGGGTCATGTGCTCACTTACCTTTCCTGGAAACTTTGGTGTGTTTGAATATTTCCCCTTGATGATTTCTCTAAGACAGTCCACTTCTGAGATGATCCCTACCAGCATACCCGAACTATCTACTACAGGTGCACCGGATATCTTTTTCTTAGTCAGTAAATCCATGACTTGTTCTATGGTGTCATCCGGATTGAATGTTACTAGATTAGTAGACATATTGTCCTTAACTAAGATCTGTACAACTGGTGCTTTTTTTGGCTCAACCACTCGCACTCCTTGAAAACTTTTTACCATATCAAAAATAATTTATTCCGTGAAGAATAATTTACTGAAAAAATGACCCGCTAGCAAATAAGAATTCTTTTTTTTAGCCTAAAAACGGCAAAAAAATTATTTATCGTATTTATTCAGAATTTTATTTTATCAAGTTTTTTAAGATGATAAATGGTTTCCAGTTATTTTGAGGCCTTTTATACAGATCATCAAATTCAAAACTTCCTACAACTACATCTTGGTCGCCATCTAAATCGAGATCTCCTTTTGTAATGGTAAGCCAATTTGAGTCAATTCCTTTTGCCATAATAAACGGGCTAAAATCGCCATCCGATTCTTGTCTGAAATAAATCAAATCCTGTCTAGGGCTTTGTTTTGGATCAGGAAAAAATGCTATCGCAAATAGATCCAAATCCCCATCTCCATCAAAATCATCTACCTCAAGTCCACTAGCACCATGCATCGGATAAAACCAAGTTTCATCAAAGTTATTTTCTCCATCATTTAAGAAGATCCTAACTCCATGATAATTTTTCAAAACCAGAGATTGATCCGCATTATCTCCATTGACCAAAATAATATCGTCGAATCCATCACCGTTCATATCCTCTAGTCTAAAGTCGCTCGACCCAAATGCCGGATGGAATTCAAGAAGAGTCTTCTCCCGAAAATCACCTTTTCCATCATTGATGAAGGCCCGAATACTTTCACGCGACTGTGTCATTTGAACTGCCAAATCTAAATCGCCATCTTGATCCAAATCTCTGGAAATGGTTCTTCTAGCTCCTGGGAAACTTGATAAAATTTTCTCTGGTTGAGACTCTGAGTTTAAGGAAAGTTTACCCAGATGATTACCAAACTGGGAAATCACATATTCAGATCGATTATCTCCATTCAAATCTAATTTTAAGAAATGTACCGGACGCATTAGACTATCCTTAATCATTTCCTCCATCCATTGCCCCCCTTTTCGAGTATATTTAATGAGCGATCCTATGGAATCATTTGAAGGATCCATCAAGCCCATTGTCAACAATTCAAATTCAGAATCAGAGTTCCAGAGAATTTCAACCGGTGCAATTGAAGTAGCAATAGAATCCATTCGTTGAAAACCTTTTTTCGGATCCAAGATAAACACTGTTCGAAAGCGATTGCCAATCCAAAGCTGTCCTGTCTTTGGATGAATTCGGAGCATAGTGGTCAGATTCGGATAGACAAAATCATATTCTGGCTGAATCAACTCGAAGCCCGGGATACCCTTTTTCGGAAGTTTTTTAGCTAGTTGAGGAAGAGGTGATTTAGGAGAATTTTCTTGATAATAATCAAGAATCTTCTGCCAATCCTCTCGTTGAATTAATTGTACTTTAGAATAAATACCTTTGGGCACGCCAACATCTTCAGGTAGATCAACTCCAAAATCCTCTTCCAAATACAAACCAAGTCGCTTCCTCATATCTGGAAGCACATTTTCCACCCATGTTTTTTGATCTAAAATACTGGGATCTGGTTTCAGATGACAACTGCCACAATAGGCATTTGCCAACTGTTCACCATCGAGCTTCAAATCCGTAGTAGCGAGTTGTTCTAACGTTGGTGGGGGTTGTTTGCGCTCCGAAATCGGACTACAAGCGACCAAAATTATTCCAAGTAGGAAATAAACTGAAAATTGGGATTTCATTAATCTAATACTTCTAAAAACTGATTGACTATTTCATGATCGATTCCTAGCTGATGGCTAAATGCCACAGGCTCGGATGAAAAGGATAACCCCTTATTGATAAATTGGTTTTTTGAGGAAGTAATTGTTCGACAGGATGCATGAATCTCTTTCAGAAATCCATTTTGATTTAGAACAGTCACATGCTCAGGTCTAGTTCCTCCTCCAGGCATGATACTGATTCGATCTTTCGCTTTTTCAATCAATTCCAAAAGCATAGGAATTCCCTCGCTTACCGAGTTCTTCCCTCCAGATGTCAGAATCCGTTGAAACTTACAGCTAATGATTGCGTCCAATGCCTCCCTCAAATCCGAGGACGCATCAAATGCACGATGAAAAGTACAAGGTTTCCCTCCTGCCGATCGCATTAGCGATTCGCATGCATCCACATTCACGCTGCCCTGATAATCCAAAACTCCAAAAACAAATCCATCTGCACCTAACTCCCCAAGAATCTCAATGTCTCGTTTCATCACCATCAGTTCTTTTTGAGAATAGGCAAAATCTCCTCCTCTTGGTCGGATCATCGCAAAAATAGGAAGATCGAGTTCAGATTTGAGAATTTTAAGCATTCCGGCACTTGGTGTTTCCCCTCCTTCGGGAAAATTAGAACAGAGTTCCAAACGATCGACCCCAAAAGAAGCCGCTTGCATAGCCGCTTCCAAACTGAATACTGGCGACTCTAATAGAATTTTACTCATGGTTTGAAATACGAATTTGAATCAATCAATACATTTTCTTTTACTGTGGCTTTTGCAAAGTTAAATCCGGGATGAACTGCAAAAGCTCCAATCAAGCCTTCCTTATTTATAGCTAAAAACCCTGCTTGAATATCGTCGATATTTTTATTTTTCGAAATCAACCTTCTTACTGCCTCTTCACAAGCTTCTTGGGGAGTCCTTCCTTGACGCATCAATTCGACGATTAAAAAACTCCCGCAAATTTTAATAATAGTCTCTCCTAATCCTGTAGCTGTAGCAGCCCCAACCTCATTATCCACAAATAATCCTGCTCCAATAATCGGGCTATCCCCTACTCTGCCGTGCATTTTGTAAGCAAGGCCACTTGTAGTACAGCTTCCTGCCATATTCCCATTAGCATCGATCCCAATCATGCCAATAGTGTCATGATTTTCAATATTAATAATGGGCTTGTATTGGCTGGTCTCCTTCCATTTGGCATATTCTATGGCGGCCTTTGGACTCAGCACTTCTTCCTCAAGCGGAAATCCTTCTGCTATCGCAAATTGCCTTGCCCCTTCCCCAGCGAGCATGACGTGAGGAGTATTTTCCATTACCCTTCGGGCTAGACTTATTGGATGTTTGATCTGTCTGACGAATGCGACAGACCCACAATTCCCGTCTCCTGTCATAATCGACGCATCCAAAGTCGTGATCCCTTCACGATCTGGCAGACCTTGGAGTCCTACGGATAAATTCTCAAGATCTAATTCCGTATCTCGAACTCCTGCTTCGACTGCATCCAAAATACTCCCACCGGTATTGAGTTGGGCCATCGCAGCTACATTAGCTGGCAAACCATGATTCCAAGTAGAAAGTATCAAAGGCATCTCCCCAATCAATAGAGGATTTTTATCTTGCGTACGAGCAGAAGAAATTCCGGGAATTAAAAATGCGGAACCTAAGAGTGATTGTTTGATAAACTTTCTTCTTTCAGACATAAGGAGTATTTTAGAATCTTGGTTAAATTATTAAAAAAGGGCTGAAAATGGCCACTATTAATCAAATACATTCTAAAAAATAAGTGATGAAGCCATATCTATTGAAAGAATCAAATTGGAAAGATCTCGAATCCCACCGTTTCGAATTAGCAGTTTTACCCTGGGGAGCAACAGAGGCTCATAATTATCACATGCCTTATGGCACCGATATCTATGAGGCTGATGCAGTTGCAGAAATAGCAGGAAAAAAAGCTTGGGATAAGGGTGCAAACGTGACGATCATGCCAACTATTCCTTTTGGGGTAAATACAGGCCAATCAGATATTTATTTAGATATCAATCTCAACCCAAGTACTCAGCTACTCATTCTTCAAGATATTTTGACAGTTCTGAACCGGCAAGGGATCAAGAAGTTTTTGATCATCAATAGCCATGGTGGAAATGATTTCAAGACGATGCTCCGCGAATTAGGATTGAAGTTTCCAGAAATGATGCTTTTCACTTGTAACTGGTTTCAGGCATTAGACAAATCAATCTATTTCGAAGAAAGTGGAGATCATGCCGATGAAATGGAAACAGCTTTGATCATGCATCTACATCCAGAACTTGTCCTACCCTTAGAACAAGCGGGAATGGGAAATGAAAAAAAATCTAAAATCAAAGGTATTCGGGAGAAGTGGGCTTGGGCAGAGCGCAAATGGTCTGAAGTAAGTGAAGACACTGGAATAGGTAATCCAAAAAAAGCCTCCCCAGAGAAAGGAAGGCTTTACTTTGAAGACGTGACGGATAAAGTAGCGGATTTGATCGTAGAGATTTGCGCGACAAAATCAGGCGAACTTTATGGCTGATTAGTTTGAGGCAGGAATAATAAATGGAGTACTCTTGCCATTATAATCGATTATAGTGATTGATTTGGTATTTGCTGGAATAGCAAATGACCGGGAAGATTGCGATAAAAATCCAGCTCCATAACTAGTCTCGATTCGTTGTTTTTTTCCATTTTCCAATTCGATAATTAGCGCCATTGTCTGAGGAGATGGAGAGAAAGACTTGAATCTGTCTGTTGTGATTTTATGTCTAAAGACTTCTAATCGTCCTCTGTTTTGAGAAGCAACCAATAGCGGTGAACCTGTCGCAGAGGATAGTTTAATTAAAGCTTTACCATCTCCAGGAACGACAAAACCACTTTTGCTGGGAGCAAGGGTTTTAAAATTAGCATTTCCATCCCCTAGCAATACCAGTCCTATTTGTGCATCAAGTCTTCCAGTGAAAATTTCATTGCCGAAGTCATTCCCTATCAATACCA
>CAWUWQ010000063.1:0-5861 GCA_963926065.1 uncultured Algoriphagus sp. | reverse complement strand
GGACCAATTTGCTATGGATAGCAAAGTAGAAGATCTACGAAAAAGTGGATTCACTGTAATCCAAATCGTCCCTGAAGGTGGGATGATAGCAGGAAAAGCTGCAATTGTGGTTTTAGGGCATGAGACTTCTTCCAATTTGATAAAGGAAAACACAGCATTAGCAGCTAGCTTTAACGGTAGTCGAGGAATGTACCCAGGCACAGCTGCCGGCGTAATGGCAAAGTTTCGAGATGTCTACAAAAATGCAGAACTGACCAAAATCAATTCCGATAAATATTCTTCAGTCCCCGGAGTAAAAAGACCTGATATCGATGATACTTTTTTGGGCATGAAAGACGTGATTTCTAAATCGACTCCTGTCATGTTCTCAGCATCCTCGGAATTAGAAATAAGAAGAGCCCTGAAGCTTCAAAAAGAACTAGGATTCAATCTTATTTTGACTGATTTGGAAAACTATGAAGGTGTGATCCCTGAAATGAAGGCTTCTGGTGTTAAAATTTTGATCAAGGCCCAAGTTCCAGATGACAAAGCGATAAAAGCTCAAAAGGAAGATGCGTCGGAAGATGTAAAATTTCAGTATGCACGTGTTAAAGAATCCTTTGATAAAGCGATCGCCCAAGCTGGCAAATTAGAAGCAGCCGGTATCCCATTTTCTTTCACCACTGTTGGCGCAAAGGCAGGTGATATAGGTAAATCTTTGAAGACAATGATTGACAATGGTTTATCCGAAACAGCAGCTTTAGCTGCTCTCACTACCAACCCTGCTGCTATGATGGGACTAAGCAGAGAATTGGGAACCATCGAAAAAGGCAAAATGGCCAATTTAGTTTTGACTACTGACACACTTTTCAAAGAAGATACACAGATCAAGCATGTCATCGCTGATGGTTACATCTTCGACTATGAGATCAAGGCTAAGAAAAAAGCAGCCGAAGCTGGAAATGAAACTAAGGGTGTTAAAATTGACGGAAATTGGGATTATATCACACAAAGCCCAGCCGGTAATGGTGCTGGCGTAGTATCGATTAAGAAAGAAGGAAGCGACTATGGAGGAACAATCACTTATGATGATCCAGCGGGTTCCGGTAAAGCTACAGCACCTATCAAAGACGTAAAGTTGGACGGAAGCTCACTTTCATTCGCTTTTGATGTCAATGCACAAGGAATGGCAATTGTTGTGGAAATTTTAGGAACTGTTAACGGGAATACCTTGGATGGAACTATGTCTATTGGTCAATTTGGTTCATTTCCTTTCGAAGCGACGCTCACTCCAACTTTAACTGAAAAATTGTAAAGACATGAAAAAGATAAATTATTTTCTGGCGGCACTGTTGGGACTGAGTTTTTCATTTGCCTCAGCTCAAACACCAAAAGGTAGCGTATTAATTAAGAACGCAACAGTCCTTACTGTCACCAAAGGAACCCTTCAGAATACTGATGTTTTGGTTCAAGATGGTATCATCAAAAAGGTAGGCACAAACCTATCCGCACCTTCTGGAGTGGAGACTGTAGACGCTACAGGCAAATATTTGATGCCGGGAATTATCGATGCTCACTCTCACGTAGGACTTGATGTGGTCAATGAGGCTACTTCCCCGATCACGTCAGAAGTTCAGATGAAAGATGTGGTCAACCCAACTGAAATAGGAATCTACCGAGCGCTAGCTGGTGGGGTAACGGTTTCACATGCGATGCACGGTTCTGCAAATGTAATTGGAGGTCAAAATGCAACGTTAAAGCACAGATGGGGAACAAAAAATCCAAACGATATCATCATGATGGATGCTCCACGAACGATCAAATTTGCATTGGGTGAAAACCCAACTCGTGTTCATGGACGTGGAAATGGAGTTCAGCCTAGAAGTAGAATGGGCGTGGAAGCTGTAATCCGGAATGGATTTAACGAAGCAATCCAATACCAAAAAGCGTGGGCAGATTACAATTCTGCTTCTGCTCAAAAAGGGAATACTGCAACTGCACCAAAATACAATGAGCGTCTTCAAACCCTTGCTGATATCTTGGATGGAAAAATCATTATTCACTGTCACTCCTATCGTGCTGATGAGATTTATATGTTGATCAACGTAGCTCGGGATTTCAATATCTCCAAACTTGTTTTTCAGCATACCAATGAAGGTTTCAAAGTAGCTCCAGAAATCGCAAAGTATACCATGGGTGCCTCGGTCTTTGCAGACTGGTGGGCTTATAAATTTGAAGTGTATTATTCTACTGCTTTCAATGCAGCTATCTTGAATGCAAATGGAGCAATCACCTCTATCAATTCTGATTCTGCTGAGCTTATCCGTCACCTGTATCATGAAGCTGCTAAAACACAGCGCTATGGTGGAATGACTGATGATGAGTCTTTAGCTATGATCACTATTAATCCAGCTCGTCAACTTGGGATTTCTGAGTTGGTAGGATCAATTGAAGAAGGAAAGCAAGGTGATTTGGTGATTTTTGATTCACATCCCCTTTCTGTTTATACTGTTCCTCAAATGACTTTCGTGGATGGTGTGAAATACTTCGATATTAAAGAAGATAAGAATGATCAGCGCTTAACTGTAAGTCCTACAGAGATGGTAGAGGATGTTTACCTCCGCCAGCAAACGGAGCGCTGTATGCAGGATACGGAGCATCTATTTGAGATGGCCGGCACTTTATTCAATCAAAATTAATCACCCCGAAAAATCGAAGACATGAAAAGTATATCAAAAATCTTTTTCGCCTTCTTGATCGCGCTACTGCCGATGATGGCTATGGCACAGATCGACGGGGAGTTTATCAAACCCCGAACAGGCAAATTCTTATTGAAAAATGCAACCGTGGTGACTATCACCAAGGGTGTATTGACAAACACCTCTGTTCTTGTCGCTGATGGCATGATCATGGAAATCGGAGCTTCTATTGCCGCAAATGGCGCAGAAGAAATCGATTGTACTGGTTTGTTTATTTACCCAGGAATGATCGATAGCGGTACGAAACTTGGACTTGCTGAAGTAAGTTCAGTAGCTGAAACAGTTGACTTCTCCGAGGTTGGAAATTTCACACCGAATATGCAAGCATTGACTGCTGTCAACCCTAATTCAGAAGCCATTCCTGTAACCCGAGTTTCTGGTGTGACTACTGTGTTGACGGTTCCTTCAGGAGGTTTATTCCCAGGTACCGCTGCGCTCATTAACTTGAATGGCTACACTCCCGATCAGATGTATGCAGGTTTCAAAGCCGTTGTGATGAACTTCCCTAGCTCTGGCAGAAGGGGAAGATTTGATCGAAGATCAGATGAGGATATCAAGAAGGCAAATGAAAAATCACTCAAGGATGCCAATGAAATGTGGGAAAATGCCATATCCTACAACACCATGAAAAAGGCTGGCGCTGCTTTGGAGTTTTATCCAGAAATGGACCAATTGGCTAAAGTTATTAGTAAGGAGCTTCCTCTTTTAGTACAAGTGGATGCTGCCTCTGATATCCAAAATGCCTTGAAATGGCTTGAAGGAAAAGATGTAAATGTAATCCTAAGTGGTGTGGCTGAAGGCTGGAGAGTTGCAGATGAAATCGCCAAAACTGGATATCCGGTAATCACTGGACCTGTTCAAGAACTTCCTACACGAGAATCTGATCGCTACGATGCTCCTTATGCGAATGCTGGTATAATGGCAAAAGCTGGAGTAAAAGTTGCCATCCGAACTGATGAGATCGAAAATGTGCGAAATCTACCTTTCCATGCAGCTTTTGCAGCATCTTATGGTTTAGGAAAAGAAGAAGCTTGGAAAGCGGTGACAATCAATCCTGCCGAGATTTTTGGGGTAGCTGATAAATATGGTTCAGTTGAAAAAGGTAAAGTGGCCAATCTTATAGTGGCTACAGGTGATCCATTTGAGACTCGTGCGCAAATCATGCATGTATTTATAGATGGCTACCGAATTCCACTTTCGAACAGACATATCCGTCTTTATCAGGAATTCTTAGAGCGATCTCCAGGATTGGAGTCTAAGTAATCTTTCTAAGGAATATAAACCACAAGAATTGCTTTCTCTTGAAGGTCTTTCTTGTGGTTTTCTTATTTTAGAGCCCTATGAATAAATCAAACCTATTCCTTGTTTTTTTCCTACTAGCAGCTTTTTCCTGCCAATCTCCAAATAGGAATGGAGAAGTAACCCAGTTCATTGAAGAATTGAAGGTTAACTATGCCCCTGATAAGCGGGTAGCACTTTGGGATATCACTTTTGAAAATGATTCGCTCAAAGGTGAAACGGATCAGCCACTAGCCTATCAACAATTGATCGAAGAAATGGAAGCTGCTGAGATCACATTTATAAATGCTGTAAAGCAATTGCCAGATGCACAGCTGGGTAATCAGACCAAAGCCCTTGTGACAATCTCTGTGGCGAATATTCGGAGCCAGCCTAAACACTCAGCCGAATTGGCTACTCAAGCTTTGATGGGAACTCCTCTTACTGTTTTGAAAGAGGATGATGGCTGGTTTCTAGTCCAAACTCCTGATCAATATTTAGCTTGGGTAGATCGTGCTGCAATCCAATTACTAAGCGAAGATCAATTGGAGGCTTGGTTTCGGGCTCCTAAACTGGTCTTCACCGACTTGGTGGGCTATGTCTGGAAAACTGCAGATGGAAAAGAAATGGTTTCAGATCTAGTTGCGGGAGATATAATGACTATTGAGAATGAAAGTAGTTCGCACTATTTCATTTCTCTTCCTGACACAAGAAAAGGCTGGGTTTCCAAAAGTCAATCCCAACTTTGGGAGTCTTGGATTGCCAGTAGAAATACAAGTCCTGAGAGTTTGATCAACACTGCAAAGTCAATGATGGGCACGCCCTATTTATGGGGAGGAACCTCGATTAAAGGAATGGATTGCAGCGGTTTTACCAAAACCATTTATTACCTCAATGGACAGATTATTCCCCGCGATGCTTCCCAGCAAATTAATGAAGGTGAAATGATTGATGCGGACAAAAACTGGGAAAAACTTCAGGTCGGTGATCTTCTTTTCTTTGGTGAAAAAGCGACTGAAGAAAAGAAAGAGCGCGTCGTTCACGTAGGCATGTGGATCGGAAATGGAGAGTTTATCCATTCCCGTGGTTTGGTGAGAATCTCCAGCTTTGATCCAGAACACCCTAATTATGATGAATATGAATTGAATCGCTACCTCCGTACCAAGCGAATTGTCAACGTACCTTCAGAAAATATACGCTCGGTAGTTAACCTATTAACCAAAATCCAACCATGAAATTAAATAAAACACTCCTCTCGCTGGGTCTTTTAACTGCGCTTGGATTCCAAGCGAATGCACAGCAATTGGATGGCTTTTTCCAGAAAAGTCAAGCCAAAGAGAAAACGGTTGAAGAAAACTATTTGAAAGCGGTTCAATTTGACCGATTCAAAGTCCATCTTCAAGAACTCACCAAGGCTCCGCATATAGCCGGTACTCCTGAAAATGAAGCTGTCGCAGAATACATGTCCAAAGTGATGCGCGATGCAGGAATGAATGTGAAAATTCATCCCTACGATGTTTACCTTCCAAATGATCCGGGAGAATCAGTTCTTCAAATCATCAGTCCTGTGACCATGACCCTTTCTCAGCAGGAAGGACCGGTAGAAGGTGATCCCTTCTCCACAGATCCACGGTTACACAAAGGTTTTAATGCCTTTTCCGGTTCCGGAGATATCACTGCAGAGGTGGTCTATGCGAATTATGGCACAAAAGCTGACTTTGAGAAGTTGGCGGAAATGGGTGTGGATTTGAAAGGTAAAGTCGTAATCGCTCGTTATGGAGGGAATTTTAGAGGTTACAAAGCAAAATTTGCAGAAGAGGCAGGTGCTGCAGCGTTAATTATCTA
>CAWUWQ010000062.1:0-8423 GCA_963926065.1 uncultured Algoriphagus sp. | reverse complement strand
TGGATGGGGAAAGCTCTTGTTTCTGACAGGCAAAAAGCAAGGTAAGAATAGCTAAGGTTTGGAGCTTTTGTTTAATGCCGGTTCTTTCACTAGTTCTTTTTGGATTTTCAGATCTACAATTTCAGCTCGTACACTGGAAATGTGCTTTTTGAAAATTCGGACTCTTCGATTTCCATCAATTTTCACAAAAGCAATCAAGCTTTTATCTTCATTAGCCACTTCGAAAAAATCAGGACCATACCATTCTTCTAATAAGCCAGCCACATCCTCACGGAGTTTTTCTACGGCTAATTCTTCGTTCCAAGTTGCCCAGCCTTCTTAGGTAAATTCTATGGGAATCATATAGATTTTCTGATTCTTAAATTTTGAATAGAACCGCATTTTCGATGGATTTCCTGATGGAAGATCTACCGTGTATTCTATAGAAAATCAACCTTGGCCATTGGAAAGAACACCTTCCTTATTGAGTTCCCAGCAAGTTTCGTAGAATTTCTTTCTATCTATTCCAAGGGAAGGTCCAAGAAATAATTCGTTGTCAGTTTTCCCTGAAGCCAGCTCTCTGCTTTCGGCTTTTTCATATTCTGATTTGCAGGAAACTAAAAGTTGGATAGAATTATAATAAGCAGAAATTTATTGAATCTTAAATATGAGAGGTTTTTCATTGTTTCTCAATGTGATAATATGTGGTTTGTTTTCGATTGTAATTGATAGGATACCTCTTATTTCGCCGGGAACATATAATCCGCTTTGTTCGGGAAGAAGAGATTTCCATTGGTTTTTTCCGTTTGGTCTCAGTACCCACCCATAGCTTCCCATTTGTCCTCCGAGTTCGGGTTTAATGCGACTTTGATTCCCTCCGAAAAAGAGAGTTGCAACACCTGATTCAGAAGGAAGTGCATAAATTGAAAATATCGGTGAGGCTTGGATTTCATTTGGTAGTGCTCTCTGAGATAGATTCCCGTTTCCTTCATTTATCCAAAGTGAAGTCTCCAGAATATCGGCTTGCAAGGTTACTGATTTTGAAAGAACTGACTCGGGAAAAAGCTCTTCCAAATTCTTGTTTTTATAAGAGGAATAAGTCAGTAATTGCTTTCGCAAGGAGGGGATTTGCTTGATTAGACTGCTTTTAAGGACCCATGGATTGGACTTGGTTCCGTCAAATGAAACTAGGATGTGATCTAAAGAGCCATTTTGATCAAAGTCATTGATGATCATTCGGAGTTTGGATTTTTCAGATGATGTTAATCTTGAATTCATCCCCCAATTTCCTGCCAGAATATCTGGTTTTCCATCCGCATTGATGTCTTCAACCAATAGGCAATTCCAAAGCCCCCTAGTGTCGGTAAAACCGAATTCGGCTGTTTTTTCGGTGAATTTGTCCTTTGAAAAGGTAAAAATCCGAATTGGCATCCATTCACCTGTTACGATAAGCTCCTGTTTTCCATCCTCATCTAAATCAGCAATCGCTCCGGACGTGAGCATGCCCAGTGACTGAATTACTTCCCCAAATTTTGATGAAATGTCCAAAAAGTTACCTTTTCCATTATTTTCCCAAATTTGAATTCCTGTTGGGATACCATAGGCAAAGGGAATACTTCTGGATCCGATAATCAAATCTTCATCACCGTCCTGATCGATATCATTGCTGAGAATAAAAGAGGTTGGGAGAGAAGAGAAGACCTGATCACTTTTTGCAAAATTGCCTTTGCCATCATTCAAATAGAGTCTGTCCCGATAAAGTGGTGAATTGGCACCAAATTCAATACTCCCGCTTCCCAGTATTAAATCTGGCGCATTGTCTCCATTTGCATCAAAAAAGTAAGCGGTTATATCTTCTGACAAACTATCGGGCTGGAACAGGGCTGCTTGATGGTTTCTGAATTTCCCTCCTTTTTCCTGAATTAAGAGACTTGATGATTGGCCTTTACCTCCAGGGATAAATAAGTCATCCAACCCATCTTGGTTGACGTCTGCTTTTGCGGCTTTTGGGCCTTCATTGCTAATCATCCAGAATCGAAGTCTATCCCGATCAAAATCCGTGAAATCACTTTCGCGATGGATAAAGGGAATTTCTTTGTTAGAAAGAGAAAGAAGTGTATTTGGATTCGTGATATTTTTTGTCCCAAAAATTGCATCTCCCTGATCCGGAATCAGGATTTGGTTAGCAGAGATATTTTTGAGTAAGCTAGTTTTTCCATCAGGCCATCGAATTTCAAGGGAGTCGAGTTTTGTGATTTTTCCTAATCCAAAATGTAATCTCGGATCGACCGAAGACATATAACCTTTTACTGGCTGAAACTCCTGGTAAAAGGTTTTTGCATTTGCAAAGCAAGTGACCTGAGCCCCAAACGCATCGCCCAAATCTAATTGAAGGTAATTGCCTGATCCATTTTCACGACTTGTGTTTTTGTAGACAAAAGCATGCTCATTCAGGTTATTGATCACCAAATCCAAATCGCCGTCATTGTCAAGATCTCCATAGGCAGAGCCTGTGCTGAAGGTAAGTTGATCCAAACCCTGAGTAGCAGCTTGGTTTTCAAATTGCCAATTCCCCAAATTTTTAAACCAGTAGTTTTGCTGAGGAATTGAAGGGAATTTGTCGATCATTTTGGTCAGTAGCACAGAATCCTTTCTGAATTCACTGATGTTTTCCTGATTGTTGACATAAAAGTCCACGAAGTCAAAATCGGTTAAATCCTTAACTATCCCATTTGAGACAAACACATCTTTCCATCCGTCATTGTCTGCATCGAAAATCAAAGCGCCCCAGCTCCAGTCAGTGGCGTCCATTCCAGTTTGGCGGGACATTTCAGTGAAAACAGGAGCCTGGGTTCCGGGCTTGAATCCTAGATTTCTTTGAAGTGTATTTCGTGTGAACTGGTGGTGATAGCCGGCTTTTACATTTGCCTGATACTTGTCCCATTCTTCGAAAGTAGTTTTGGATTTCACCCTGGCCATATCTGCCGGAAGCATTTCGGTTACAAAAATATCCAGACGCATATCATTGTCCAGATCGGCTATGTCGGCACCCATAGAGCCCATGCTGATTTCATTCAGTGTTGTAGGTAAGACTTCAGAAAAAGTGCCATCCTGATTATTGAAATAGAGATAGTCACGTTCAAAAAAATCATTCGAAACGTAAAGATCTGGCCAAGTATCCTGATTGAGATCTGCGACAGTTACCCCCAAGCCATAGCCAATAGCACTTCCATAGATTCCGGCTGTCTCGCTGATATCGGTGAAAATTGCACCATCATTTCGAAACAGTTTGTTTCCACCATCTGGATCACGAGTTTCACGTTGGCCTTTGCGAAGGTCAAATATGCCAACTGAGCGACCGGAATTAGCCAGTAGATAGAGGTCCAGATCTCCGTCTTTGTCAAAATCAAAAAATACGGCATGCTGCGAAAGCTTTTCCTCGGCAAGTCCATATTCTTTGGAAAGTTCTGTAAAAGTCAGATCCCCTTGATTGATGAAGAGTTCATTATGGCGCTTTTCCCCGCCTTTGGGACCGGATCTGCTTACATAAATATCGAGTAAACCATCGCCGTTGATGTCTGCCATGCTCACACCTGTAGACCAGTAGCCGTTAGATTCCAAGCCGGAGGATTGAGTTATGTCTTTGAATTTGAGATTTCCCAGATTGAGATATAATCGGTTGGAGGTTTGGTTGCCGGCAAAAAGAATGTCTATTAATCCGTCGCCGTTAATGTCTCCGAGAGCCACTCCGGCACCGTTGTAAAAATTTCGAAAAGTATAGGGGTTAACCTGCTCAGTATAGGAGAGGTCATTTCTGAAGTTAATCCCTGTTTCTTCCTCAGAAAGAAGTTGAAATAATGTATTGGGATTATGTGATTCCTTTTTACAGGAAAATAGAAGAATGAAAATCAGAAAAACAGGTTTTTTAAGTTTCTTCATGGGTACATTAGAAAAAAGAAATTCACAAATGAAAGCTTCCTTTTCTGTGGATAATTTAATTCAATTAATAACCTATATTTTTTTCAGGTTTGTATTGATCTGCTATAATGGAATAGATTTCGGAAAGGCGGAGAAGCTCCTTTTTCTCACCATGGGCGGGTTCTATTTTCCCAATTTCCCCTATTCAGTTCCTCTTGAATAATTAGCAAACATTTTATAACCTTTTTTGAAGATCAAGTCAGGTTTCAGAATCCTCATATCGCTGTAGATTTACGTAGAGTATTTACCACTTTTAAGCAACCAGACTAGCCTCAATTTGAAAGCTCGTTCTATAGCACACTTGATATTTCTTTCACGATCCTGAAGGTAAGAGGCTTAACTTAATTATCCAATCTAATGCACAAGATCTATTGGCGTAGGGGTAAGCCTTCCTGAAAATTCAGGAACAAACAATATGTTTCCACAACAATAGAGAAGTATTGTAGGGTAAATGAAGGCGTAGGATATTCCATTATTTTGAAATTATATTTTTTAAAAAGTTTGCATTTCAAGTTTTTATACTTAGAATTGAACATAATTGATGCTAAATCTCGATGGATACACTTTATTTAAAAATTATATTCGTTCAGAGTTATTTCAGCTAGTTCAATTATAAGTTAAACCCTATAACCTAATCACTCATGAAAAAACAGCGGAAATTGTGTTTCCTGTTGGTTTTCCTGTTAAGTCTTAGCCTGTCCGGCCTGACTTTTGGCCAACAAGGAGAAATAACGGGAAAAGTTACTGATACAGAATCCGGCGAAGGAATTCCCGGAGTAAGTATCTTGGTCAAAGGGACCACCAGAGGAACTATCACCGATTTAGATGGTGGCTTTTCTATCAGGGCAGGGTCGGAAGAAATCCTTGTCTTTTCATTTTTAGGATATGAATCAGTGGAGGAGGCAGTCGGGAGCAAGTCTGTCATCAATATTGTTTTAGCGCCATCCATTCAGGCACTCAATGAAGTAGTCGTAGTCGGCTATGGTACTCAAGAGAAAAAAGAAATCACAAGTGCTGTTGCAAGTATCAAGGCGGAAGATTTCAACAAAGGCACCGTTAATGATCCTACACAATTGCTTCAAGGTAAAGTTGCAGGTCTTAATATTTCAAGACCAGGAGGTAACCCTAATGGTGGATTTAATATAAGACTGCGAGGAATTTCTTCTTTTGGAGCTAATGCTGAACCTCTAATCGTAATTGATGGGGTTATTGGTGCTTCCTTAAGTACAGTAGATCCAAACGATATCGAATCAATGGATGTACTAAAAGACGGATCTGCTGCTGCAATCTATGGTACTAGGGGTTCTGCAGGAGTTATCTTGGTTACCACCAAAAAAGGAAAAAAAGGAAGATCTGTTGTCGAATTCAATAGTAGTGTTGCTACTGAAAATGTTGCTCGGACCATTAATGTAATGACTGCTGATGAGTATAGAGCATT
Source organism: uncultured Algoriphagus sp. (assembly GCA_963926065.1). Lineage (GTDB taxonomy): Bacteria > Bacteroidota > Bacteroidia > Cytophagales > Cyclobacteriaceae > Algoriphagus. Next base: position 3,028 of record CAWUWQ010000062.1, on the reverse strand, counting down.
ACCTGGTTCAAATGATCTTGGTTCAAATACTAACTGGTTTGATGCTGTGACAAAAACAGGTGTTAGTTTTGTCAACAACCTTTCTATCAGTGGTGGAAATGAAGGTACTAATTACAGAATGTCCCTAAACTCACGAAATGTAGATGGTGTAGGTTTAAATTCTGGGTTCGACCAATTAAATGCTAGATTGAATCTAACTCAAAGAGCATTGAATGACAAAGCTTTATTTTCAGTTAGTATTTCCAATACCACAGCTGATAGACAATATGGTAACGATAATTCATTTAGATATGCAATTATTACCAATCCAACTCTTCCGATCTATGATCCAAATCCGCAGTCTCCAAATTTTGGGGGTTATTCTGAGCGAGATATTTTTGATTGGTTCAATCCTGTGTCTATAGCAGAGCAAAACATTAATGATGGTAGAGAAAGTAGGTTATTAGCTAGTATCAGAGGCGAATACAACTTTACTAGTAATTTTAAAGCTGCTGTTTTCTATGCTAGTCAGAGAGAAACGTTTTGGAATGGTACCTATTCACCTAAGACTGCTAAGTTTGGAGGTGGATTCGGAAGAAATGGTTTGGCTTCTATTCGGAATAATGAAAGTTTAAATGATTTGTTTGAAGCCACATTAAACTACGATAAAGAAGTAGGAAAATTAAATATGTCATTCTTGGGAGGATATTCTTACCAGGAGTTCTTTAATCAAGGTGATTATACACAAGCAGGTAATTTCCTAACAGATGCATTCACTTACAATAACCTGGGCGCGGCTCTTGATTTTGCAAATGGTTTAGCATCTGTGTCTAGTTATGCCACTAAAAATAAATTAGTTGCGTTTTTTGGTCGTGCTAATTTCAATATCGATGACACGTACTTATTATCAATTAGTTCTCGTTATGAGGGTTCCACCAGATTTGGTGAGAATAATAAGTGGGGATTGTTTCCTGCAGTTAGTGCTGGTGTAAACATTGCTAATTTGGTGGACATTACAGGAGTAAATGCAATGAAACTAAGAGCAAGTTTCGGTAGAACAGGTACTCAGCCAGGCGAATCTTACATTTCCTTACTGAGATACGGCCGTCAGGGCAACTTCTTTTACAATGGAAGCTTTGTGCCGTCTTATGGACCCGTATCGAATAATAACCCAGATTTATCATGGGAAACTAAAGACGAATTCAACGTAGGTTTAGATTTTGTTGCTTTTAACAATAGACTAGATGGTACAATCGACTATTTCACGAGAGTAACAAGTGGAATGATTCTACCAATCAACGTACCTGTTCCACCAAACCTTTTCCCAACTACACTTCTTAACATTGGTGAAGTTGAAAATTCTGGACTTGAAGTATTGTTAAACTATAAGGCTATCCAAAAAAGTGATTTTAAATGGAACGTAGGTGTTAACTTCTCAACATTAAAAACAAACCTTAGAAGCTTGTCAGCAGGAGATTTGTCCTTTGGAGCAGTTAATTATCGCTCTAACTTCGGTTCTCCAGGTCAAAACCTTACTCAGCTGATCCGAGTTCAAGAGAACGGACCTTTGGGACAGATTTGGGGTCCAATTCAGATAGGTGTTGATGAAAAAGGTGCACCAATCATGAAAGTGATTGATGGTACAGCTAAGGATGCTAACGGAAACCCTGTTTATTGTAACTGCGATGCAGATAGAGCTCAATTGGGTACTGCTTATCCTACGATCAACTTTGGTATCAATAATAATTTCAATTACAAGAATTGGGATTTGAATTTCTTCTTCAGAGGCTCACTTGGTCACTCGTTGATCAATAGCTACAGAGGTTTTTATGAAAACACTGAAAGTACTACAGTTCAAAACTGGAACGTTGTAAAAACTAAATATTTTGATCCAAACATCAAAAAGGCAGAATATAACAGTAGCCACGTTGAAAAAGCAGATTTTGTGATTTTGGATAACGCTACGATTGGTTACAATTTTAATGTTAAACAAGGTAAAGCTATCGGTAAAATCAGGACTTTCCTCTCTGTACAAACACCATTCATGTTTACAGGATATACTGGTGTAGACCCATCAGTAAGATATCAGGACCCAGAAAATGGGGATCCACTTGCTCCTGGTATAGAGCGTAGAGCGACTTATTTCACTACTACAATTACTACTATAGGACTAAATTTAAGTTTCTAAGTCAAAACATAAAAAAATCATGAAAAAAGCAATAAATTTTAAATACTTCTTGATTGGCCTAGGACTGATTTATTTCGTTTCATCTTGTGTTGATTTAGAGGAAGAGCTATATAGTCAGATTACTTCAGATAACTTCTTCAAAACAGATGAGGAATTTATTTCAGCATTAGGAGGAGCGTACTCGTCTTTAGGTGGATTGGGTAATCACTCTGGTCTTTGGTCAATTAATGAAATTGCATCCGATGAAATTGTGGTTTCTCACAAGGGCGGTGACTGGTTTGACGGTGGTGTTCTTTTGCAACTGCACCAGCATGAATTCCAAAAGGATAATCCATTTTTGAATAACACATGGAATTTTCTTTTTGGAGGAATTAACACCTGTAATAGATTGATCTATTCTTTCGAGGAGCTGAACAATGCGAATTCTCCTGCTTACATCGCAGAGCTTAGAGCATTGAGAGCTTTGTATTACTATTGGGCTATGGATGCGTTTGGAAACGTTCCGATTGTAACAGACTTTACATCTACCGAAAAGCCTTCTAATAGTTCAAGAAAAGAAGTGTATGATTTCGTTTTGGGAGAATTAAATGAAACTATCCCATTACTTCCTACAAAAAAGGATGGTACTACTTATGGAAGATTGACTAAGTGGAGTGCATTGGCAATCAGAATGAAAATGTATTTAAATGCTGAAGTTTACACTGGAACTCCTCAATGGGCTCTAGCTGCAGCTGATGCTTCTACGATTATTAATTCTGGTCCTTACACGTTGAACCCTTCTTATCAGGCTAACTTTGCCATCAATAACGCAGGATCTCCAGAAAATATTTTTGTCTATCCTTACGATAAGGTATTTGCTGG